>JALONX010000807.1 GCA_025454695.1 Chloroflexaceae bacterium | reverse complement strand
TTACCCTGATCTTGCCGTTGATGGGCAGTCTCCTGGCGCTGTGGCTGCTGGCGCAGCGGCTTGGCACGGGGCGGGCGGTTGCCTACCCACTGCTGCTGGTTGAAGGGGTGCGGCAGGCTACCAGGCGCATGGGTCGCCGGACGGATGGTGCAAGCGGGGATGGCTGGCTTCCGCTGGCGATTAGCGTTTGCCACGGGCTGTTTATCGTAGCCCTGGCCGTCAGTCTGGTCACCTCGCCACCGATTGTGCTGGCTTTTGGCCTGCCGCGCTGGATGCTTTACCCTGATCTTGCCGTTGATGGGCAGTCTCCTGGCGCTGTGGCTGCTGGCGCAGCGGCTTGGCACGGGGCGGGCGGTTGCCTACCCACTGCTGCTGGCCCTCGTCGGCCCTGGGCTGGTGGGAAGTCTACTGGCTGCTGGAGCGGGTTGAGTGCTTTGGTACAAAGAAGATGGAGGGGCGCGATAAGATTTACTTTTTTATCTCGACACCACCTGTCATGTAGCAGCGCAATGTATTGCACGTTCCGGCCACTGGCGCGATACATCGCGCCGCTACAGCGTGTCCGAATTCTTTTGGTAACTCCTCATCAGGCGATAGGCAACAGGCCACCGCCTGAAGGCGGCACTACGTCATGCATGCTGGCAACACGCTTATAAGCTTTTACAATTAAAAGCAGACATCCTTTGTGTAAAACGCTTATTACACTGGCAATCACGTGTGTTTGTACACAATGACCGCTCTGTCATTCCGAACCCACTCGTTGAACTCAGGGCAGGCGGCGTGAGGAATCTCCATTGCAGTGCAGTGAAGACCCCTCCCTGCGGTCGGGGTGACATGGCAAAGCATTGCAAGAGAACGTCGTTTACAGAACACGTATTAATCTGTAACAAAGTTTGTACGTATGTACCGAGTAACACGCTTGAGCGTGTTTTAGTGACTCAGACGCCGAATTTATTCGGTGGCCATCGTGGCACAACGTGTCCGGTTCTTTTTGTAAACGTCCATCAGCGTGTTTGCGGCTTCCAGACGCCGAATTCACTCCGTGGACAGGGCAGCACCGCTTGTCCAGTTTAATTTGTAAAACCTCATCAACGCTCGGTTGTTGTTATGCTGTTGAGTATGTGCCGTTTACGCCGCAAAGCGCAGCCCCGCCAGCACCGGCGCAACCAGGGCGCGGGCGGTGCCCGCGTTGGGCATGAGCGGGTCGGCCAGCAGCGCCGCCAGCACGTTCGACTCACTCGGCTCAAGGGCAGCCCGCAGCGTCAGTTCTTCGTAGGCATGGGCCGCCTGCACCAGCCCGCGCATGGTGGGCGGCAGCGGGCCAACTGGCAGCGCCCGCACGCCGTGTGCGTCGGCCTCGGCGCTCACCTCCACCGTGGCGCTGGCGGGCAGGTCGGGCAGGGCGGTGCCATTCTGCGTCACCAGCACTAGTTTTGTGGGGCCAGCCCCCAGCAGCGCCGCCAGCAGCGGCAGCAGCACCCCGCGATACCAGCGCCCCGCGCCTCGTTCATCCAACAACGACGGACGGGCAGCTAGCCCGGTTTCGGCATAGGTTTTGAAGAGTCGTGTTTCCAGTTCCAGCAGCGCCGCGCCCCGGCTGGCGGGCCGGGCCTGCTGCTCCGCCAGCACCTGATCACGGTGGTAGACAATCCGCAAATAGGGCGTGGGGATGACGCCCAGCGCCCGGATGACCTCCGGCTCCACCCCAAAGGCTTTAGCATCGGCCACCCGCTCAAGCACGTCGCCGGTCACGTCGCGCCCACCGAGCCGCACCCGCAGCACAAAGCCCAGGTGATTGAGTCCACCGTAGGTTATGTCTAGCTCATGAGCGGTCACGCCCAGCAGTTGGGCAATGCTGTGGACGGCGGCAACCGGCTGATCGCAAAAGCCGACAACGGCCAGGTTTGTCTCTTTGTGCAGCAGGGCCACCGCCGGGTTGGCCGGGTTGGAGAGTTGCAGCAGCGTCGCCCCCGGCGCTTCCCGCTCAATCATGCGGGCGGTGGCCAAGTAAGCGGGCAACGAGCGCAGCGCGTTGGCCAGGCCACCGGGGCCAGCGGTTTCGTCGCCGGGCAGGCCGTGGGCCAGCGGGAAGCTCTCGTCATAGTCGCGGGCGGCCATGCCACCCACCCGCACCTGGTTGAGCACCAGGTTGCTCCCGCTGATGGCACGGGCCGCTTCCGTGGCTGTTTCCACCGCCCAGGGTAGCCCGGCGCTGGCCAGCATGCGGCGGGCCAAGTTGGCGACCAGCTCCAGGCGCTGGGCGTTGCGCCCGGCCAGGGCCAGCGTGAGTCGTTCGGGCAGGCTGGCGGCACCCTCAATTAGTGTTGCGACCAGCTCCGGCGTGCTGCTGCTACTGCCGCCAATGACGGCGATTCTGGTTGAATGCATATGCCCTGCAAAATATGAATGATGAAGTATGATGTATGAAACCCAACGCCAAACGAGATCTCGTTCGTCATCTTGTCATCTTGTCACCGTGTCACGAAGCTCCGCCCAGTCGAGGCGTAGGCCGAGGCGGCGCAACTGGCTAGCCTGGCTGCCTTGCTGCCCAAGCAGGTCAGCGGCGCTGGGCACAAAGGTGCGCGTCTGCATGGTGACGACCACGTCGCTGCCGGGGGCGCTGGCGGGCAGCGGCAGGCAATATTCGCTCACCTCGCGCTGCAAACTGAACGCACCGACGGGCGTATCCGCCAGCAGCAGACTCACACGGGGCATGGGCAGGTCGGCGGGCCAGCCTCGCCCATCGGCCCGCATGCAGAACTGTTGGGCCTGGCCTGAGCCAGCAGCAGGGAAACGCAGCCGGGCTTCGGGGCCGCTCCAGCGGAAGTTGCCATTGGCAGCGGGGTCGCCTTCACCAAGATAGAATCCCTGAATGTAGCCCAGATCGAGGTTGCCGCCGATGTCAATGCGCTGGTTGGGCAGCGGCGGCGGGTGCAGCCAGTCCCAGGCCCAGCCCACCGGGTTTTCGTTGTCAATCAGCTCCTGGGTAAAAATCGCCCGCGCCGCGCCCAGGTCGCCCGCCTGCCGCAGCAGTTCGGCCCGCACCATCGCCGTCTGCCATGTGGTTAACGGCGCAATATTTTGCATCTCAAGCAGACTCAGGCCGTCTGCCGGACGCCCTTCTAGCCCGAGTAGCAGCGGCCTGCCCACCGCTAGCACATACGGCGGCAAACCAGGCTGCTCCAGCATGCTACGGGCGGTTGCGGCATCGCCCGCCCGCAAGGCCGCCGCCAGCTGCAACTCGCGCTCGTGGCTGGGGCGGGTTCGCCATGCAATAAAGGTGTTGTTGAGACTTGATGGGTAAGGGCCGATGTAGGACGACCAGCGCGAACTGCCGTCCGGCTCCAGGGGCAGCAGGTAGGCATAGGGCGCAATGGCGATGAGGGCGAGCAAGCAGGCAAGCAGAATTGAGAATTGAGAATTGAGAATTGAGAAAAGACTCGTAATGCGTACTGCGTCATGCGTAACGCTGAATTCCGTCTCCCGTCTCCCGTCTCCCGTCTCCCGTCTCCCGTCTCCCGTCTCCCGTCTCCCGTCTCCCGTCTCCCGTCTCCCGTCTCCCGTCTCCCGTCTCC
>JALONX010000806.1 GCA_025454695.1 Chloroflexaceae bacterium | reverse complement strand
AATCTGCAATCTGCCAATCTGCAATCTGCTAGAGCGAAAGGTGTGTGTGCAGACAACAGCGACATCTACTGAAAAGGCGCGGGCCACCCCCCGGCTACGAACCTGGCACTACCACGCCCTGGCGCTGGCCTGCTATACCCTGCTGGCGCTGCTGGTGCTCCATCCCCTGCCGCTCCAGTTCACCAGCCATGTGGCCGCCAATGGCCCCGGCTCGGTGGATGCCTACCTGGGCGTCTGGAACCTGTGGTGGTTTGGCCACGCCGTGCAGAACGGCGTTGATCCCTTTCGCACGCCGCTGCTGTTTTATCCCCAGGGCCTCGACCTGTTCTGGCTCTGGCTGAGCCTGCCCCAGGGGGTGCTGGGGTTTCCCTTCACCCTGCTCTTCGGCCCGCTGGTCTCCTACAACGTAATGGTGGTGGCGAGCTATGTGCTGGGCGGCTATTTTGCCTTTTTGTTTGTGGGCTATGTGCTGCGTAGCGCAGACCGGGGACGGGCGACCGGCGACCGGAGCCAGACAGAGCAGAGCCGGGAGTCTCTTGTGTTAGCAGAACGTGGAGAAGCTGTAGGGGCGAAGGCACTATCTGCTCAAACCAGAAACCGAGCCTTCGCGTCCTTCGCGCCCTTCGCGGATCGCTTTCTGGCGGCGCTGGTGGCGGGGGCGGTGTATGCGCTGGCCCCGTTTCACCTGCAAAAGGTGCTGGATGCCCAGCTTGAAGTAGCCTCCATCCAGTGGGTGCCGCTCTACCTGCTGGCGTTGCATGTGCTGCTCGATCGGCAGCGCTGGTATTGGGCGCTGCTGGCGGGCCTGGCCCTGCTCTGGGTTGGCCTCGGCACGTGGTACTACGGCCTCTTCTGCCTGGTCTACACCGGCTTCGCGGCGGGGCTGTGGGCGATACGACCAGGAACCGCAGGAAACGCAGAGGCGCAGAGATGCAGAGACGCAGAGCAGTCAGGGTGGTTCACGTTTCACGTTTCACGTTTCACATTCCGCTTTTCACGTTTCACATTTCACGTTTCACTTCCCACCTTCCTCTGGGGCATGGCCCCCGTTGCGGTGTGGCTGGTGCTGATGCTGCCGCGCCTGGTGAGCCTGTTGCAGACGGGCGATACCTACCTGGGCGATGCACGAGGCACCAAAGCGCTGAGCGCCGCCGACTTTGCGGCCTTCTGGTTGCCGAGTCCGTTGCACCCGCTGTGGGGCGCAGCGGTGACGCAGCTTTACCAGGGTTGGTACCCCGAGGCGATTATGTGGAATGTTTCGTTTGGGCTGGTGGGCATTGCGCTGGCCCTGCTGGGCATTCTCACCACATGGCGCTGGAACTGGCGCTGGGCCGTGCTGGTTGTGTTGCTCTCCGCAATGGCCATGGGTACCACCTTTAACGTCTTTGGGCTGCAAACGGGCCTGCCCAATCTCTATGCTCTGATTGCCGATCTGCCCGGTATTCGCTCTGGTCATCGCCCCAACCACTTTGCGGTGCTGGCTATTCTGCTGACGGCGCTGCTGGCGGGCTTTGGCACGCTGGCCCTGCTGCGGCGCTGGCCCCACCGCCCGGGGGTGCTCGTGTCGGGGTTGGTGGCGGCGGTGTTTCTGGTGGATGGCTGGGGCGGGCCGCTGCCGCTGTTCACCAAACCCATCCCGGCCTACTACGCCAGCATGCCCGCGCCGGACGGGGGCGCAATTCTGCCTATTCCAGTGGGTCTCAACTTCTCCAACAGCGAGAATCTCTGGTATCAGACTCAGCACCACTGGCCGATTATTGCCGGTCACTCGGGGCGCGAGCCGCCCTACCCGCTGGGCGTCTACGCCCCCGGTGTGCGCGAGCTGCGTTTTGGGGTGCGCGAGCCGAACGACATTCTGCGCTACGGCTGGCCAAACCTGGCCCGTGAGTCGCTGGCGGCCCGCAACATCCGCTATGTCATGGTGCATCGCTCCTCTGGTTCCAGCCTGCCGCTCATGCGCGAGTTTATGGCCGAGATGGGCCTGCAAGCCAGCTACCGCGACGAGTTGATTGACGTGTATCCAGTACCGACGCTGGAACAGCCCCGCCCGCTGGTCTACCTGGGGGCTGGCTGGGGCGGGCTGGAACAGGAGGGCGGGCGGCGCTGGCGCTGGCTGAGCGATGGGGCCGAGCTACGGCTGTTTAACCCCACGGCGCAAACGCGGGCGGTGGCGCTGGAGCTGCGCATGGAGAGTTTCGAGCGCGAGCGACCGCTGCGGCTGGCCCTGAACGCGGACTCACTGGGTGAGTTGCTAGTGGGCCGAGCGGAGGGGCGGCGGGTGCTGCGCTTTCTGCTGCCGCCCGGCGAGCATGTGCTATACTTGAGCGCTGATCCTGACCCGGTGCCCGGCCAGCCCAACCGGCGGCTGAGTATCGCTGTGCTTGAGGTGAGTTTACGTGACCAGGCAAACGAATAACAATGGCAACTACGTCCGGCTGCCCGCCCTGCGCTGCCTGATGTATGAAGTGGCGCTGAATGGCTGGCGGGTGCTACGTGAAACGGTGAATGACTTTAGCCTGTGGCGGCTGATTGAATATCCCTGGGCCACCCGTGTGCTGGCGCTACACCGGGGTGACCTGGTGCTAGACATCGGTTCGGGCACCTCTTCCTACCCCCACATGTTGGCCAAGGAAGGCGTGGATGTGATTATCGCCGAACTGGACGCCGACCGGGTGCGCTGGCAACTGGCCAAGCGCCAAGAAACGGCCCGGCCCGGCGACGGCGTGTTTCTGCCGCTGGTGGCCGATGCGACAAAACTACCCATTCGCAGCGACTCGGTGCAGCGGATTGCGGCCATCTCGTCGCTGGAACACATCCCTGATGATGCGGCTGCCGGGCGGGAGATTGGTCGGGTGCTGGCTCCCCAGGGTCTCGCCGCGCTGACCATCCCCTTCACCAGCACGGAGCGTGAATCATTCTTCAAGGGCATTCGCAACTTCAAAAAGGTTGATAGAAACGCCTTTGTGCAGGAAGGCAAAGCTGGCTCGTTTTTCCGCTTCTACACCCGCGATGACATTGAACAGGTGTATGTGCAACCGGCCCGTGCAACGTTGGCCAACTGGGGTGGCTTTGGGCGGCGGCTGCTCAACTGGAGCTACCACGAGACAAAACTTACCCGTTACTGGCGACGCTATGTGATTAAGGACTGGCTGCTGGCCACCGTCGTCCATCCGCTGGAAGAGCGCTTCGACCAGAGCGACCCGCTGTATGTGATGTTTACGCTAGAGAAGCGTAGCTCCTGAGTTTAGACAGGATTAACAGGATTAACAGGATTGGAAGCATGCAACGGACAGCCCAATTTCCT
>JALONX010000805.1 GCA_025454695.1 Chloroflexaceae bacterium | reverse complement strand
CGGGAGCGACAACTGCTTGTAGCCCATACATGAAGCTGCTCTTCGACCACAATCTCTCGCCTCGCCTGGTTCATCGGCTTGCCGACCTGTATCCCGCCTCTAGCCATATATTCCTGGTTGGTTTAGATCAATCCCCTGACCTGGTTGTATGGACGTATGCTCAAATAAACGACTACATCATAGTGACAAAAGATACCGATTTCAGCGATATGAGTGTGCTGCGTGGTTTTCCACCAAAAGTAGTTTGGCTGCGTTTAGGCAACTGTACTACCAACCACGTGAACAAACGCTGCGAAACGGCTATGGCATTATTACAACCTTTGCTAACGACCAAACTTCTGGCCTTCTTGCGCTGCTTTAACTCCGGCTAACACACCGCCTGCTCCACCCCTGCCTTAACCCCCACAAGCTGAGGAACGATGCGGGCCATGTGGTTCGGGTCGCCAGTGGTGGCCAGGCGCAGGCCACCAACGCCCGGCTGCACACAGTGCGTGGCGGCCAGGCGAGCCACCTGGCGGGCCACGGCAGGGCCAGTGTCAACAATCGTTACACCGGGGCCAAGCATCTCGGCAATTAATGGGGTGAGAAAGGGAAAGTGGGTGCAACCAAGCACTACCACATCAACCTGGGCGGCGGGGAGTGGAGCAAGGTAATCGGCCAGAATGGCCCGAGTCCGTGGGCTGTCGAGGTCGCCCGCCTCGACCTGTTCCACCAGGGCCGGGCAAGCCACGGTCTGCACCTCAACACCATCGGCAAAACGTTCGACGAGATGGTGAAAACGGTTGCCGGTGAGCGTGCCGCCAGTGGCCAGCACGGCGATGCGGCGGGTGCGGGTAGCGGTAATCGCCGGTTTGAGGCCTGGCTCCATGCCCACCACTGGCAGGGGCAGTTCGGCCCGTAATGTTTCGATGGCGGCAGAGGTGGCCGTGTTGCATGCAACCACGACCAGCGATGCGCCCTGGTTCACCAGCCAACCAGCGCAGGCCCGCGCACGTTCGCGCACCTGCTCGATGGGGCGGGGGCCGTAGGGACAGTAGGCCGTGTCAGCGAGGTACAGCAGGTCGTGGTCGGGCAACAGTGCCCGCACGGCCTGCAACACCGAAAGGCCGCCAAGGCCGGAGTCATAAAGGCCAATCGTCATAGCAAGAGTAGGCTTACCTTCGTTGGCACAAATGCCACTTTAGGCCAGCACACCATGCTGCCAAGCCACGCACTCCTTCACAAAGGCGCGGAAAAGGGCCTGCCAGCGTGGGTCGGCATGTTTCTGCAACGCCTCCGGGTGGCACTGCACACCCACCAGAAAGTGCTCGGTGGTGCCTTCTAGCCCTTCGATGATGCCATCTGGTGCCCAGGCTACGGGCCGCAACCCCGGCGCAATCGCCTTCACCGCCTGGTGATGCAGCGAGTTCGTGCTCATCAGTTCGGTGCCCAGAAACGAGGCCAGTTTCGAGTCTTCTTCGATGCGGATGGCGTGGGCCATGTATGTCCAGTCCTCACGGGTGTAGGACTCGTCGTGTTCCAGCGTGGTTTTGACCTGAGTCGGAATATCCTGGTAGAGCGAACCGCCCAGGGCAACGTTCATCACCTGCACGCCCCGGCAGATGCCGAGTAATGGTTTACCTTCGGCCACTGCCCAGCGAGCCAGCGGCATTTCCGTCTGGTCACGTAGCGGATCTATATTGCCCAGGCGCTCGTGGGGTTGTTCGCCATAGTATGATGGTTGAATGTCGCCGCCGCCCGCTAGCAGCAGGCCATCAAGCCGATCATACAGCACCCGCAGCACACGTTCGTCTTCCAGCGACGGAATAAGCAGGGGCACACCGCCCGCATCCACCACCGCATTGACATAGGTCTGCCGATGGCCGAAAATGGGTGGACACCAGGCTTTATCGTGAAATGAGCCGCAGGAAATACCGATAACGGGTTTCATTCCTCCTCCTTGGGTCTGAAATATGCAAATGCCCCACCTCCCGGCGGGGCTTCGCACGAATCATTATAGCATACGCGAGGCACACTATGCGAGTAGAACCAGACGACGCGCTGTGTCAGAACATTTATCTGGTGGTGGAACAGATACCAATGGGCAAGGTTTCCACCTATGGCGACATTGCCGAGATTGTAGGCGACGGCTGTGATGGGCGCATGGTGGGCTATGCCCTTGGCATGTTAAAAGCGCAGGCCAGCCGTGTGCCCTGGCAACGGGTGATCAACCGGGAAGGCGGCGTCAGCACCAGGGGCCTGGAGCAGCGCCACCTGCTGGAGAGTGAGGGCGTGAGCTTTGATGAACGCGAGCGCGTACCGTTGAGTCGCTTCCGTTGGGCTGGCCCCAGCCCCGAATGGGCCGCAGCCCACGGCTGCCAGATTCTGCCGCCCCGCCCGGAAGACGACGCCGAGCAACTGCGGATGTTTTAGGTTTTGCCACAGAGGCACAGCGGACACAGAGCCGATTTTGGATTTTGGATTGGCTGAATTTACGTTTCACGTTTCACTATCATTGTTCAGCCTTCAGCCTTCACTTCAAGCAAGGCTTGCACCACGCTGGCGTCCCACTGCTGGCCTGCCCCCGCCCGAATAATTTCCAGGGCCTGCTGGGGCGAGCGGGCTTCGCGGTAGGCTCTGGGCGAGGTGATGGCATCAAACGCATCGGCCACAGCGAGAATGCGGGCGGCGTGGGGTATTGTTTCGCCCGCTAGCCCATCGGGGTAGCCCTGGCCGTCCCAGCGCTCGTGGTGCGCAAAGGCTATCTGCGCCGCATCATGCAGAAAATCGAGCGGTTCCACAATTTTGCGCCCCAGCACCACATGCTGTCGAGCAATTGCTTTTTCAACCTCGCTCAGCGAGCCGGTTTTATTCAGAATTGTGTCGGGAATACCGATCATGCCAATGTCGTGGATGCGCCCGGCAATTTCGAGCAGTTGCAGATCACCATCACTGTAGCCCATGTGGCGAGCCAGGCGCAGGGCCAGGGCCGTTACCCGGTCGGTGTGGCCACGGGTATAAATGTCACGGGCTTCCAGGGCTTCAGTAATCGAGTTCAGGGTTGCCAGCCAGTGCTGCTGAAGTTCGCCATAGAGCTGTTGCAGGTCACGGGCATACTGCTGAGTCTGCTGGTGGCTTGCATCGAGCCGCACCCGCAACTGCTGCACTTCGTTGCCGGGTAAGGGCTGGTGATGGGGCAGTTGCACCTCAAAAGCCGTGCCCACATCGGGCTGGCTCTGCACCTGAATCGTTCCACCAAGCTGATCCAGGGTGCGCCGCACAATCGAAAGGCCAAGCCCCAGGCCACCCGAAGAACGGGTAAAATGATCATCAAGCTGG
>JALONX010000094.1 GCA_025454695.1 Chloroflexaceae bacterium | reverse complement strand
GGAATTCTGTTCCAGGCGAAGACATCACGTTTCACGCAGAAGACGCCATTCTCTTGTGCCAAATGCAGAGCCTTCGCGACTGCTGTGAAGGTGTGCTGACAGTATGTTTGGAGCAAAAGGACGTGACGTATCACAAGTTGCTTGTACTACAGCACGAAATCGCTGCGTGGAAAGCACTTGTTCTTGAGGGAACACACAGATATTAAACAAGGGGAAATATTGCCATAGTGGCGCGGGCGGCGCACGTAGTTCTACGCCGCCCGCATGGCGTTCGAGGGGTATCACATGGTGTAAATGTTAACTAGCTCTGCGCGGTTCAACGCTGGTTCCCTGGCGGGTTTACCCTGCACTCACTTGATCTGCGCTGGTTTTAATCAATTCCAGGCGTGCGCCGTGGGCCAACCCCAGCTCAAGCACACCCTGGCGGCTCTGGTCAGTGGTGCGTAAGGCGACGGCGTATGGCCCTTCGCCACGGGCGTCAAGCTGGCTGCGTAGGAAATCGCCAGGGGTGCCGGGTTGGGCCAGGTTGGGGGCCGCCAGCACAACCCTGGCCCCGCCGAGTTGGAAGACCGCCAGCCTTGCGCCAAGCCCAGGCAGATGGAGCCGCTGGGTCGGCTCATGGTCGAGGAGTTGCCCGTAGCGGGCCACGCTGGCAGTGAGATCGGCGACGGCGACCGTGATGCCTGCGATGCCCACCACGCCGTTGGCGTGCCGCCGTACCTCGCCTTCGGGCACCCGCAACGCCCGTGGCGTCACATCGCCACACAGAAAGGGCAGATCGCTGGTGGTGGCGCGAGCATTTTTCCATGCAATCTGCTGGCCGTCTGGCCTGGTGCGCCCACCGTCAATCGGGCCATCCAGCGGCAGCCCCCGCGCCTTGACCCGCTCGTAGTCCCGTTCGACCTCGCTGGGGAAGAGGGCATAATCCACCAGCCCCTCGCCCTGAGTCTGTAGGAGTTCCCACCAGCGCCACCCCGCCCGAGGCTGCCGAAAGGCGATCAACTCAAAATAGGCTCCATCCTCGAAGATCACCAGGGCGTTGTGCGACAAGCCGCCGGGATGCTCACCGCCAGGAAAGACGGTAAAGCCCAGTTCACGGTAGTCGTTGATGGTCTGTTCCAGATTGTGAACAGCAATCACAATATGGTCAATGCTACTGATGCTCATACTACGGCTCCTTTATAGCAGATTGCAGATTGGCAGATTGCAGATTGGCACAGCAATGGGAGAAAGCGCTCTTGCGCTCATTCAACTGCTGTGCAAACCGCGCGACCTACACGCCACCCAGGTAGGCGTCGCGGATCTGTGGGTTGCGGAGCAGTTCGCGGGCAGGGCCGTGCAGGGCAATGCTCCCGGTCTGCAACACATAGCCATAGTGGGCGATCTGCAGGGCCAGATTGGCGTTCTGCTCCACCATAAACACCGTCACGCCCTGGCGGTTAATGGTCTGGATCAGCTCCAGCACCCGATCCACATACAGCGGCGACAGCCCCATCGTCGGCTCATCCATGCAGAGCAGACGGGGGCGGCCCATCAGTGCCCTGGCCATCGCCACCATCTGCTGTTCGCCGCCGGAAAGCGTCCCGGCCCGTTGCTCCAGCCGTTCGCGCAGCTTTGGAAAGAGTTGCAGCACATGGTCGTAGTCGTTCTGCACATTGGCCCGGTCAGTGCGGCTAAAGGCTCCCATCAGCAGATTCTCGCGCACCGTCATCGCTGGGAAAAGCCGCCGCGACTCCGGCACCGAGCCGATGCCCCGCCGCACCAGCTGGGGCGTGGGCAGGCCGGTGATCTCCTGGCCATCGAAGTGGACGCTCCCGTTGTGGGGTTTGAGCAGGCCCAGAATAATCTTCATCGTGGTGGATTTGCCGCTGGCATTGCCGCCGAGCAGACAGACGATCTGCCCCTGCTCCACCACCAGGCTCAGGTCGAAATGCACCTGCACCGGGCCATAAAATGTATTAATTTGCTGAAGTTCGAGCAGTGGCATAGGTTTGAACCGACGAGAACCAAGAACCGAGAACCGAGAACCGAGAACCGAGAACCGAGAACCAGGAACCGAGAACCAAGAACCGAGAACCAGTTTCATACTGCGTACTGCGTACTGCGTAATCCATCATTGAAAATGCACTGCGGGTTTCGCAGTACGCAGCACACTTTACGCATTATGCAGTACGCATTACGCATTACACAGCACGCAGTACGCAGCACGTTCCACGTTTCACGTTTCACGCTTCACGCTTTACGTTTCACGTTTCACGTTTCACCCCTCCTCTGCGTTGACTGCCGCCGCAACCAGGCGCTCAGCCAGTGGCGCTTGCTCCAGTGCGCCGCCCACGCTGCTGTGGCCAAGGTAGGCTTCGATCACCGCCGGGTTGTTGCGCACCTGGTCGGGCAGTCCTTCGGCGATCTTCAGGCCCTCGTCCAGCACCGCCACCCGATCCGAGAGCTGCATCACCAGTTCGAGCTTATGCTCGATGAGCAGAATCGTCAGGCCCTGGGCTTTGAGGCCCCGAATAATGCCGAGCATCTCCGCCGTTTCGCTGGGGTTCATCCCGGCGGTCGGCTCATCAAGCAGCAGCAAGCGGGGGCGCATGGCCAGGGCACGGGCGATCTCCAGCCGCCGCCGGTTGGCGTAGGAGAGGCTGTAGGCGGGCTGGTCGAGCCGGGGCAGCAGCCGCTCGCCAAAGAGGGCCAGAATCTGGCGGGCCTCGACTTGCAACTGGGCTTCTTCCTCCCGCACGGCCCGTGGGCGCACAAAGGCCAGCACCAGCTCCGCCAGCGGGCCAAGCAGCGGCAGCGGTGGGCGCACCGCCCGCAAGCGGCTGTGGGCGCCCACCAGCACATTGTCCAGCACACTCAAGTTGGCGAACACCCGCCCGTGCTGAAAGGTGCGGGCCAGCCCCAGAGCCGCCATGCGTTCCGGCGGCAGGCCGTTGATGCGCTGGCCAGCGAAACTGATGCTGCCCCCATCGGGCATGTCCAGCCCGGTGATCAGGTTAAACAGAGTGGTTTTGCCCGCCCCGTTTGGCCCAATCACACTCACCAGTTCGCCCTCGCGGACGGTGAGATCAACGGCGTTGACCGCCATGAGACCGCCAAAGCTGCGGGTGATACCATGTACTTCCAGAAGTGCCACGCTGTCCTCAGTTTTTGTAGATTGCAGATTGCAGATTGGAGATTGCAGATTGCAGGAACCAGGAACCAGGAACCGCTGGCAGTTGGCAGTTGGCAGCCCGCCCTGCTCCTCGTCAAGCTCGGAAACCGCTTGTCGAAGGGTTGGCAGTTTCTTCAATGCGCCTCACTGCAAACTGCAAACTAGAGACTGCCAACTGAATAATGCGCCTCACTGCAAACTGCAAACGAGAGACTGCCAACTGAATGCAGTAACTCGACCCTCGACCCTCGACACTCGAAGTATCTGCCAATTCCTGCAGCTTCCGCCGTGCGCTCAACCGGCAACGGCCTCAACCTCTACCGCTTCCGCCGGAACGGTGTGGTGCAGCACGCCATAAATCTGCTGCGGCTGTTGCAGCAGGTTGAGGATGGGGCAGGCCCGTTCAACCACGGCGTGCAGGGCGGTCAACTCTTCCACCGCTGCGGGCGAAGTGATATGCACGCTGTAGCGAATATCATGCGGGTAGATTGGCACATCTTCAAAACCAGGCCGCCCGGCTCGCGGATCCATGCGCCCGCTTACCTCCACCTCCAATGAGTCGAGCGGCACGCCCCGGTCAGCGGCGTGAATAAGGAAGACGTGGGTCAGGCAACTCCCCAAGACGCCAAGCTGAAGTTCGGGCGAACTGGGGCCAAGGTTGTAGCCCGCAAAGTCTGGCCCGCTATCGCTGATAACCTGAAAATCACGGATGCGGATGCGCCGCACCCCGCTGCGCCCTTCGGCCCGCACCTGCGCCCGCAGCTCGTGCGGTTCGGCTTCGCCCGCCTCCAGCCGTGCCCGCCGTGCCCGCACCGCCACCCGCTTCTCCACCAGATAGTCGTTGAGAGTTGTCATATTTTTCCTTTGTGCTTGCAGATTGTAGATTGCAGATGGAGCTTTTTCTACTGCGTTTCCTGCCAACTGCCAACTGCCTAAAACTCGTCATTCGTCATTCGTCACTCGTCATTCGCTACACCGTGCCCAGCAGCCCCTGGGGCCGGAAGCGCACCAGCAACAACAGCACAATGCCGTAGACCAGCATGCGGTATTCGGCGAAACCCCGGAAGAGTTCCGGTAAGCCGATCAGGGCCACTGCGCCCACAATAGCCCCCAGAATGTTGCCCATACCGCCCAGGATGACCATCGTCAACGCCAGCACCGAAATCTGGGTGTCAAACGTCTGGTGGTTGATGTACGAATACATGTGGGCCGTAATCGCCCCGCTAATGCCCGCCACAAAGCCGCTCACGGTGAAGGCTAGCCCCTTGTAGCGGTTGAGGCCGATGCCGTAGGCTCGGGCGGCAATATCGTCGTCGCGGATGGCCCGCAGCGCCCGCCCCAGGTGGTGGCGGGTGAGACGGTGTTGCAGCAGCGCCAGGCCAATGACCACGAGCAGCGTCAGCCAGTAAATCGCGGCAGTGTCCACCAGTTCCCAGCCAAATAGACTCAACGGCGGAATGGCGCTGATACCAATCGGCCCACGGGTCAGCCATTCCCAGTTCAAAATCACCAGGCTCACAATCTCGCCAATCGCCAGGGTGGCAATTGCCACGTAGTGCCCCCGCAGCCGGAAGGCCGGAAACACCAGCAGCGTGCCCAGCCCGGCGGTGATCACGCCCGCCAGCACAATCGCCAGCGCCACTGGCAGGCCCAGGTCAAGGGCGAGCAAGGCCGAGGCATAGCCGCCAATGGCCAGCAGCCCGGCGTGGCCCAACGACATCTGCCCGACGGTGCCCGCCACCAGGGTGAGACTCAGGGCCAGCATGCCGTAGAGCCAGGCGTTGGCCAGCGTCTGCAAGATGTAGGAGTCGCGCACCACCAGCGGCAGCAGCAGGGCCACCCCGCTGGCGGTTGCCAGCGCCCAGCGGGGCAGCAGCAGCGGCTTGCTGGGGGCGATAAAGGTGCCGGTCAGCGGTTCGGGCGGGGCCTGGCGGCTGCTGCTAAAAATCCCGTTCGGTCGCCAGACCAGCACGGCAATCAGGATGAGAAAGGCGAACAGGTTGCGGTAGCTGGTGCCGAGCAGGGCCACGCCATAGCTTTCCACCAGGCCCAGCAGCAGGCTGCCGACAATTGCGCCCGGCACGTTGCCCGCCCCGCCGATCAGCTCGGCGACGAAGCCCTTGAGCGTGGCCTGAAAGCCCATCGCCGGAAAGATGTTGTTGAAGTACATGCCCACCAGCACGCCGCTGAGTCCACCCAGGGCCGAGGCAAGCGCAAACACCACCTGGTTGACCTGGTTCACATCCACGCCCATTTGCAGCGCCGCGTCTCGATCCTGCGCCGTGGCCCGCACCGCCCAGCCCAGCCGGGTGAAGCGTAGAAAGCCGTAGAGCAATGCTGCGCTGCCCACACCCACGGCGGCAATAAACAGGTCGAGGGCACCGATGCTGCCCGTGCCAAGCTGCATGCGCCAGGTGGGCAACTGGCTCGGCAGGGCGCGGGGGTCTGGGGTAAAAATCAGTTGCACCACCTGATCAAGCACAAAGCTGATGCCGATGGTGGCCAACAGCGGGGCAATGCGGGCCGCGCCATGCAGCGGGCGCAGGCCGACCCGCTCGATCAGCATGCCCAGCAGGGCGCAGCCCGCCATCACCGCCAGCAGCGTCAGCGGCAGCGGGGTGCCGAGGGTCGCCACACAAATCCAGCCGATGTAGGCCCCCACCATGTAGACCGAGCCGTGGGCAAAGTTGATCAGGTTGGAGACGCCGAAGATCAGCGCCAGGCCCACTGCCACCAGCCCGTAGATGTTGCCGATGATCAGGCCGTTGATGGTATGGTCAAAGAATGATGTCATATGACTGTAGGGGCTGATAACCGAGAACCGAGAACCTGTAGGGGCTTGGTCTGTGACCCGCCCACCGAGAACCGAGAACCGAGAACCGGGTTGTGGGAGCTGTGGGTGTTGTGGGGGCGATAACCGCTGCTCTACAACTCCCACAGCTCCCACAGCTCCCACAACTTTGCGTTGAGCTACCGTGCGGTGACCTGCGGCTCCACGGCCCGGCGCAGGGCGTGAAGGTTGGCCGGGGGCACATCCAGGGCCAGGCCGCAGCCGGGCGCAAGTAGCACACCCAATTCGCCGCTGTAGGCCAGGCTCGATTGCACCTCCCGTAGCACCTCGGCGGGGGTGCCGTGCTGAAGCGTGGCATGCTCGTCCACACCACCAATGAGTCCCTTCTGGGTCAGGTTGCGGGCTTCGGCCAGGCTTGGGTTCTGTTGCCCAATGGTGGCCCAGTTGATCGCGTGAACCGGGTAGTCCAGCGCCTGCTCAAAGTAGACCTGGGGGCCGCAGATGTGCAGCAGGTTGAAGGGCGCGGCCTGCACCGCCTGCAATACTTGCAAATCGTAGGGCTTGCCAAAGGTGGCATACTCCTCCGGCGTCAGCACCCCGGCCCGAGCCAGCCGCACAATCGCAAAGAAGATGCCGCTTGCCCCGGCTTCCACGCTGGCGACGGCATAATCGGCAAGGGTGGCGGCGATGGCGGCTAAGGCCCCATGCACGGCCTGGGGCTGTTCGTGGAGCAGGGTGCGCAGCCGCTCGAAGCGCGAGTTCGGCCCCACGTCGGCATTCTGGTCGCCGGGCCGGGCCAGCAGAAAGGCCAGCACCGAGAGCGGCGAAAAGACCGTCTGCACAACATGGGTCTCGCCAATACCTGCCCGAATACGCCCCACCAGCTGCAACTGCTCGGCAAAGGCCGGGTTCGCCGGGTTGAGCCGCTCGATGCGGGCCAGACCATCAGGGGCCTGCAACGGCGACTCAAGCAGGCGCGGCAACACCCCCGTGTAGTCGTTGAGGTCGTAGCGGGCACCCCAGGCCTCGGCGTAGTAGGTCGCGCGCGGGTTGACCTTCAACCAGTCCCAATCGTACTCGTGGAAGAAGCGCAGGTGGGCTTCGGCCAGCGGCACGGCGGCCCGTTCCTCCGGCAGAAAGTGCTTCCAGGCCGCCACCGGCAGCCGATCCACCGGCTCGCCCCGCAGGGCCGCCTCCACCCGCTCCCGTTTTGATAATGCAGTCATTGCATGTTCCTCTTTAAAAAGACTCACACAAAGACACAAAGCTCACAAAGAATCAGAGATACACGGCTATTTCGCTAAACTTTGCGCCCCTTCGTCTAGCTCAGGGCAGGCTTTTGTGCCTTTGCGTGAGCATTACCAGCTCCGTTAGGGCTTCGTCCCGTCCCAAACGGTGTACCTGCCGTCCTTAATCACCAATTTGATGTTGCGCGGCCCGCTGATGCGGCGTGTCTCCGGGTTGAACTGCACCGTGCCGTAAATCACGCTAGGCACATCCTTGATCTGGGCCAGTCCATCACGAATGGCCTTGCGGTCGGTGCCGTACTGTTTGATCACGTTGTAAACCAGGATCATCGTATCGTAGGCTCCGGCGGCAAAACTATCCGGCTCTTCGTTATACTTGGCCGTAAACTCCTGCACAAAGGTCTGCACCTCGGGCCGTGGCTCGGAGGGGAAGAAGTTGGTGTTGGTGAACACACCATTGGCCGCCGTGCCCGCCAGTTCCAGGAATTTGGGCGAGTAGATCGAGCCGGACGCGACGATGGGCTGGGTCAGCCCGGTTGCCCGCACCTGCTGGGTGATCAGCGCACCGTCAGCATAGTAGGAGATCAGCACCAGAGCGTCGGGGTTGGCGTCGCGCACACGGGTCAGCGTCGAGCGGAAATCCTTTTCTTCCGCCAGATAGCCTTCCTGGGCCACCACCTCGGCTCCCCGCTCTTTGGCCGCCTGCACAAACAGGTCGGTGGTGGTGCGGCCCCAGTCGGTGTTGAGGTGCAGCACCGCCAGGCGCTTAAAACCAAGATCTTTCACGGTGTAGTTGGCCAGGATTGGCGCGTTATCGGCCTGGCTGATGGAGTTGCTCCACATGAATTGGCCGCCTTTGGTAAAGTCGGGGTGGGAGTTGGTGAAGCCGAACTGCACCAGCCCGGCCCGCTCGTAGATGGAGGAGGCCGCCATCGAAGCCGGGCTGGCAAAGTCGCCAAGCTGTATGACGATGCGGGGGTCGTTGACGAACTTCTGGGCCACCGCCACCGTCTGCTTGGGGTCAGCCTGAGTGTCTTCAAAGATATACTCAAGCGGACGGCCATTGATGCCGCCTGCATCATTCACCTGGTCGAGCGCCAGATCAAAGCCCTTTTTCCACTGGGCACCATACTGGGCGTTGGGGCCAGTCAAGGGGCCGCTCACACCGATCAAAACCGGGTCGCCGCTGGTCTGCCCGGCAGGAGCCGCTTGAGTTGATGCAGCAGTAGCAGGAGCCTGAGTTGAGCTAGCAACCTGAGCCGGGGCACTGGTGGACTGGGTAGATGGGGCTACCGCACCACAGGCCGCCAGCAGCAAGCTCAGCAGCACCAGCAGCACAACCGCGCCGAACGAGCGAGTGGACGTGTGTTTCGTGAACATCGCTGCTCCTTCACATGTAATGATGAATCTGTGATCTGAAATGTCTCGCAAAGGCGCAAAAGCCTGCCCTGAGCCTGCCTGCCCTGAGCTTGCCGAAGGGTCGAAGGGGCGCAACGTATTGTTCAAGCACGTTCATCTGCGCTTTGTGTCTTTGTGCCTTTGTGAGAGCTAGCTCTAAAGCTTTGCAAAGGCCTGCTCCAGGTCGGCAATGATGTCGTCAATCGCTTCGATGCCGATGGAGAGGCGCACGTAGTCGTCGGTCACACCGGTGGCCTGCTGCTGCTCCGGGGTAAGCTGGCGGTGGGTGGTGCTGGCGGGGTGAACCGCCAGGCTCTTGGCGTCGCCAATGTTAACCAGGTGCGAGAAGAGCTTCAGGCTTTCGATGAAGGTAGCCCCGGCGCTGCGCCCACCCTTGATGCCAAAGCCCACCAGGCCGCTCTGGCCCTTCGGGAAATATTTCTGGGCCAGGGTATAGCTGGGGTGGTCGGGCAGACCGGGGTACAGCACCCAGTTCACCTTGCTATGCTCCTTCAGGTAGCGGGCCACCGCCAGGGCATTGTCGCTGTGGCGTTGCACCCGCAACGAGAGCGTTTCTAGCCCTTGCAGCAGCAGAAAGGCGTTAAACGGACTGATCGCCGCGCCGATGTTGCGCAACAGCTGCACCCGCACCTTGGTGATGTAGGCCAAGTTGCCAAAGGCCTGGCTATACACTAACCCGTGGTAAGCTGGCACTGGTGTGGTGAATTCGGGGAAGCGCCCATTCGTCCAGTCGAACCTGCCGCTGTCCACAATCAGCCCGCCAATGCTGGTGCCATGCCCGCCAATGTATTTCGTCGCCGAATGCACCACAATGTCCGCGCCCCATGCAAAGGGCCGGTTGAGGTAGGGTGTCGCCGTGGTGGCGTCCACAATCACCGGCACGCCCTGTTCGTGGGCAATCGCGCTAATTTTTTCCAGATCAATGATGTCCAGCCTGGGGTTGCCAATCAACTCCAGAAAGACGGCCCTGGTTCGCTCATCAATCGCCTGCCGAAAGCCCTCGAAATCCCGCCCATCTACAAAGCGGGTGGTGATGCCCCGCAACGGCAATTCTTCCTGAAACAACGTGTAGCTGCCGCCGTACAGGTCGGTGGAGGCGACAATGTTGTCGCCCGCATTGGCCAGGGTCAGGATGCTGAAGGCCGTTGCCGCCTGCCCCGAGGCCAGCGCCAGCGCCCCCACGCCCCCTTCCAGGGCGGCAATGCGCTGCTCCAGCACATCCTGGGTCGGGTTGTTCACCCGGCTGTAGATGTTGCCCACCTCCTCCAGGTCGAACAGGCGCGAGGCATGGGCCGAGTCCTTAAACACAAACGAGGTCGAGGCGTAGATCGGCACCGCCCGCGCCCCGGTGGCTGGGTCAGGCGGGTAGCCTGCGTGCAGGGCCAGCGTATCAAAGCCGGTGAAGGGAAAAGTTTCCTGAGTCATGGTCTGCTCCTTCGATAAACGACTCGCTCAAGCGCCAGTTGGTAGGTCAGGCCAGGATGCATGAATATAATCTAGAATATAACTAAGTAGATCAAATTAGTCAAGTATTATTTCAAGCCAATTATGGGTGAGTTGCGAAAGCTCCACCCATGTGGCTTGCGGGAGCGAGGCTCCCGCCCGGCAGCATGGCTGCCGCATTCCATAAGTCAGTGCGTCAATCGCCACATTCTATACTTGACAAACTTGATAAACGAATATAAGATTAGCTCAATAACTGCATAGCCCGCGCTCTTATCGCGAGAGGCTGAGGGAACGGCCCGCTGACGCCTCGACAACCCCCGAGGAAAGTATGAATGATGAAATATGAATGATGAAGACCCTTTTTCATACGTCATCATTCATACTTCATACTTCCTCGGTACGGTGCCAATTCCGGCAGCATGTGCTGCAAGATGAGAGTCCAGAGCTTGAAGCTTCCCTCCCAGATTGACGCTTCCTGTTTTGGCCCTCATCGTTCGGCGGTGGGGGCCTTTGCGTGCATAGCACACGGTAGGAACAAACAATGGAGTTACGACAGCCCATTCCCGCCCGCGACACGCCCAACGATGTCTTTGAGCGCATTCAGCGACGGTTGACCTTGCTGACCCAGCAGGTGGCCGCAGCAGCGGCGGCCTACCAGGGGCGCGGCCCAGTAGCGGAGGACGGGCAACTCATTGGCTTGTCAGGCCAGGAGCCGGGGGCTGAGAACCTGACGAGCTATCCGGTGGCGCTGGTGGAGCAGCTGCTGGCGGCAGAGGCCACATGGCAGCAAACGCTGCGGTCGCTGATCAGCCAGTTGCAAGCCGAGGAGGAAGCCGCCAGCCTCCGCTATGCCGCCGCCTGGCAACACTGGTACGCCCTGCAGGCCAACCCGGCGGATGAGTCCGTGCTTATACAGCAGCAACGAGCCTGGGCCTACGCGGCACAACAGTTACAAGTTACAGGCTACAAGTCACGAGTATCGAGAGGTGGGTGCTGAATGGGATTGCAGACCCGCATAGATTACAATACAGTAAATTTTTATCTCACCAGTTCGATTGATTTGCAAACAGCTACAGAACAACAAAGGAAATGAAGAACAGAAGGGAACTACCTCTGGGTACATGCGATTTCCTTCATTTCCCCAATTGCCCTTCTGTGTTACGCAGTACGCAGTACGCAGTACGTAGAACAAGGAGCAAAACTATGGCTACAACGGCTTCAAAATGGACGGCCCTGCCCATCCTCGACCTGGCCCGTCTGGAAGCGTCGCCCGCTGAGCGCGAGGCGTTTCTGGCGGAGTTGCGCGAAACGGCCTACGACCTGGGCTTTTTCTATGTCACAGGCCATGGCGTTGACCCGGCCCTGACTCGGGAGGTGCTAAGCCTGGCGCGGCGCTTTTTTGCCCTGCCCGAAGCGGACAAACTGGCGATTGAGATGGTTAATTCGCCCCACTTCCGGGGCTACAACCGCAAGGGGATGGAGTACACCCGTGGCCAGCGCGACTGGCGCGAGCAGATTGACATTGGCGCGGAGCGAGCGGCCCTGCCCCGTGACGCCGGGTTGCCGCCGTGGGCACGCTTGCAGGGGCCGAACCAGTGGCCTGCCGCCCTGCCTGAACTGCGCGAGGTGGTGCTGCGCTACCAGGAAGCCGTCGCGGCCCTGGCCATTCGCCTGGTGCAAACCTTTGCCGCCGCCCTGGGCCAGCCGGAGCATGTGTTTGAGCAGATTTACACGCCGGAGCCGCACTACCTGCTAAAAATCATTCGTTACCCAGGCCGCGACGCCACCGAAAGTGACCAGGGCGTGGGCGCACACAAAGATGGCGGCTTCGTCACAGTGTTGCTACAAGATGAGCAGAAAGGGCTTGAGGTGGACTACGAAGGCCAGTGGATCAGCGCACCGCCCGTGCCCGGCACCTTTATCGTCAACATCGGCGAAGTGCTGGAACTGGCCTCCAACGGCTACCTGCGGGCCACGGTTCACCGGGTCGTCACCCCGCCCCCCGGCACCGACCGCGTCTCGGTGGGCTTCTTCTTCGGTGCCCGGCTCGACTCAACCGTGCCGGTGCTGACCCTGCCGCCAGAACTGGCCTCCGAGTCCCGTGGACTCAC
>JALONX010000093.1 GCA_025454695.1 Chloroflexaceae bacterium | reverse complement strand
GAGACCGAAGACCGAAAATCGGGAGCCAGCATAGTCTGGCTCCCGTTTTTTCATGTGTTCATCACGCCGTTTGCCCCTGTAGCAGTGCGTTTGATAGCGTGTCAAAAACATCTTGATGCACTGTACATCGTTGTCACCCCGAGCGGGGCGACGTGAACGAACCACGGAAATACCAGACAGGTCTCTGCGTTAAGGTCATTGATTGGTGCATGAATAATTGTGGAACGAGACAAAAAGAACGTGCGACAGCCTTCTTAGCTGTCACCCTCTGTGCTCTCTGTGCCCTCTGTGGCAAAAGAAAAGAGCGACAGCCTCTTCAGCTGCCGCCCTCTGTGTCCTCTGTGTTCAAATGCTGTGGCAAAAACTGCGTGGCGCCCCCGAGCCGATTCGAACGGCTGACCTGCGGTTTAGGAAACCGTCGCTCTATCCCCTGAGCTACGGGGGCGGGCAGCAGAAGTGTACCATATCAGCCTGCAAAATACCAATGGGAAAAGAGTACCGCGCTGTAGGCCATTAGCGGCAGCGAGATGCCCAGCACCAGCCGCTCAACCCAGGGCTTCTGGCCCCACAGCCCCAGCAGCATAAAGCAGGGCACCAGCATCAGCAGGTAGCGATTGACGCTGCCGGTGGTGCCGGTGCTGAGCGGCACAAAAAAGGTCAGCCCCACAAAGAGCAAATGGGCGGGCCGCAAGCGCAGCGCCACCCCGATCACCAGCGGGATGACCATCGCCACAGTCAGCATCTCCAGAAACACCTGGCCGTTAAACTGCCCCAGCCAGACATTGCCCGCCGCCAGACTGCTCAGCGCGTTGCCCGATAGCTGCGTGATGGCTGTGGGCGAGGTGTTGCGCCCCCAGGCGGCCTGCGAGTTGATAAAGGCCAGCGGGTCGCCAAAGCGGCTGGCCAGATAGCCCATGTAGGCCAGCAGCCCCAGCGGCACGGTGCAGCCCGCCACCAGGCTGGGCCAGGCGGGCAGAATCCACTTGATCTGGGCTTTGAGATGGGCGAACCCGGCAGCCACAGCGCCCGGCAGCCCGTTCTGGCGCAGTTGTGCCCAGCGCCAGCCCGCAGGCCAGAAGCGGAAGCCCTGCTGGTGCAAGCCTTCCAGCACAATCACCGCCGCCAGAATCACGCCGGTGTTGCGGGTGGCCGCCGCCAGCGCCCCGGCCAGCGCCGCCCGATCCCACTGGCCGTTGCGGGCATAGTAGAAGGTCGCCGCCACCAGGGCCACAAACAGGCTCTCGGTGTACATGGCCGAGAAAAACACCGCCGTCGGTGCAGCCGCAATGTAGAACACCGCCCGCCCGGCAGCGTCGGCCCCGAACTCCCGGCGCGTCAGCCCGTAGATGTAGCACAACGCCACGAAAAAGGCCAGGTGCGAGACCAGCACCCCCGCCACAAACACATCGCCCGTCAACACGCTGGCCATGCCCACCACCACTGGGTAGAGCGGGAAGAAGGCTACATTGCCCTGGATGCCCGCGCTCACATCACCCAGCCGGTAGCCGCTGGTGATGATGTTGTGGTACCACCAGCTGTCAAAGCGGATGAGTCCATCAAGCGGCAGATTGTCGGGGCTGGCGTAGAGCCACTGGCCAGGCCGCATGGGGATCGTCGCCATCGAAAGCCAGATCACCAGCAGCAGCAGCAGGCGGGTGATGACAAAGGCGCTTAGCACCGCCCGCAGCGCCGCCGACTCCACCGTGAGTCCAAGCAGTTTGAAGCTGGCGGCGCTGCTGCCGCCCTGGGTCAGTGTTGTGTTCATGGTTGCGCCTCCGTCAGGCTCATCTCTCGAAACCGCACATGTGAGGTGGACGCCAGCAGCCCGGCGTAGCTCTCGCCAGTGCGCGTCAGTGGTACATTGGCGGCCAGCGCTTTGCCGTTGAGCAGCACGCGGTAGCGTTCGCCCGTCACCTCAACCGCCAGCGTTTGCCATGCTTCGGCGGCGGGGGCGGCCACGGCAACACCCCCCTGGAACTGAAACACGCCCTGATCGTTGAAGTAGCCCCATTGCAGATAGTTGCCCTCAGCGGTGTAGCTCACCATGTGTGCGCCGTTTTTGCTGGCTGTGCCAGGGGCATTAAACACCAGCCCGCCGCCCATACGCCCTTCCACCAGTTGCAGCTCAGTCTGCCAGCGGTAGTTGCCCTGCACCGGGCGGTTGAAATAGCTGATCAGATCGTAGCGGCCCAGTTCGCTCTGCCCGTAGCTTCCGTCGGCAGCGGCCCATGTGCCGCCGACGGGCCGCCAGGCGCTGGCCTGTGTCGGGTCGCTGGCCGCTGCGGGTGTCGCCGTTGCTGGTGCTGGTGGGGCGGTCGGGGCCAGCGGTGTCTGCGTCGGTTTGCTGGTTTCGGTTGGCGCTGCTGGCGGCACCGCGCCGGTGGCCTGGTCGTAGGGCTGGCCATTGAGCCAGTACTGGTAGCGCGTCGGGTCGGCCACATCAGCGGCGGCGCTGTTCACCACCAGCTGGCTGTAGCTCACGGTGGTAAAGTCGTAGAAGCTGATCGACATGGCGATCTGCTCGGTTGGCGGCACGGCTGCCAGGCGTGGCCCAAACTGCTGCATCAGGTAGATGGCCCAGTCGCGGGTGCCCTGGTGGGCGGGCTGGTTCGGCACCGTGTTCGGCCCCCGCAGTAGCTCCAGGCTAAAAAAGGCCCCCAGGCCAGGAAAGTAGGCCCCGCTGGCGTGTTCGGCCTCGCTGTCGCGCAGCGCAGGCAGGATTTGTAGCACCTGCACCTGGGCCGGGTGGCTCAGGCTGGGCGCAGTGGCCCCGGCCAGGTGCCAGGTGCCCAGGGCCAGCACAACGATGAGTGGGATGAGGAGAAGTTTGTTCATTTTGGATTGACGATTGTGCATTGACTGACCGGAGACGGGAGACCGACGACCGGAGCCAGAACTGGAAGAGTATGACGTATGAAGTATGATGTATGAATCGGGAGACTCTGAGATACGCAGTACGCAGTACGCAGTACGCATTACATTTCTTCGTGGGTACATTCCGCGAACAACGCCGGATCATACGACGGCGGAAACGCCATGCGGCTGGTGGCGGCTATCGTCAGCGACATGCCGATGATGAATGCCGTGGTGAGCGCCAGCAGCAGGGCCGGGCCGTTGCCTAGCGCCAGGCCAAGCCCCCAGGCTCCCGCCAGTCCAGCCGCAATCAGCAGGTGGGGCCGGGCCAGGTTGCCCTGGCGCGTCTGCGTGCGCACCTTCGGCGTAATGGTGTAGCTGCCCTGGTAGTTGCGCAGGACATCGAACACTGCCAGCAGAAAAATCGGCCATTTGGCATATTCCAGCAGCGCTGCCCGCCAGTGCAGGCCCCATTCGCTGGCCGCGTCAACAAAAAAGCGCTGGCGATACATGTCGCAGGCAAACATCAGGCCGAACAGCCCGCTCATGAGCCAGAACAGCTCGCCGCTGAAGCCCGCAGGCGTTGCGCCAGTGACGAGAATAAGTGCCAGCAACCCCATTTGCACCGCCACCAGCAGGCTGCGCAGGTAATAAATGCCCTGGAAGAAGCTCATCAGCCGTTCGAGGGCGGGCAGGCGGCGGGCCACCTTTGGGTAGATGTTGAACTTAATGTCGAGGGTGGAGCGTGCCCAACGGCGCTGCTGCGTCATGTAGCCGCTCCAATCCACCGGCGTGAGTCCGCGGGCCAGGATTTTCGGCACATAAACGCCGCGCCAGCCCGCAACCCGGTAGTGTACCGTCAGCAGCATGTCGTCGGCATCGTGGGCCGCAAAGCCACCAACCTGCCGCAGCGCCGCAACGCGGTGGGTGTTGTGGCAGCCGGTGATGACCGGGTAGCCCACGCTGTAGCTCGTCATCTGGATGGAGGAGAAGTAGGCGTAGGTTTCCTCCGCCGCTCCCCTGGCGATGAAGCTGGCCCGCTGGTTGTAGTAGGCCGAGGGAGCCTGCACATAGCCGACGCCCGCATCGTTAAAGTAGCCCAGCACGCCGTCCAGAAAGTCGGGTTGGGGCACATGGTCGGTGTCGAAGGCGGCCACCATGTCGTAGCGGTGGTAGCCAATTTCATCCAGCCAGGCGTTGTAGTTGCCATATTTGGTGCGGGCCTTAAAGGTGCCGCTGGCGGTTTGATAGTGCGGTTTGTGTTTGCGGGTGAAGTAGTGGACGCCTAGCCGCGCACACAGCGCCTTCACTTCGGCGGCGTCGCCTTCGTCCAGCACCCAGGTGTCGTGGGGGTAGTGCATGGCCAGCATGCCCTTCAACGTGGTTTCCAGCATCTCCAGCGATTCAGCGCCGGGCACGAAGGTGGTGGCCGCGCCCACCCGCCAGCCGGGGGCTGCCTGCATCGGTTCGGGCTGCTGCATCAGCGGCAGCATGAGCCAGCGCGACAGCCAGAGGCCGGTGTTGGCGGCTACGGTGAGGGCCAGGGCAATGCCCAGCAGCAGGTGCTGCGACTCACGGGCTACATCGAACCATGTGACGGTAGTGGCGAAGATGAGTAACAACAGCAGCAGCGTCAGGCCGATGTGGATGGGATAATCCCACCAGCGAAAACGCCAGCGGTTGCGCACCAGCGGCGGTCGGCTATCACTCAGGGGTGTGGAGCGACGGGTTGGTTGAACGAGTGACATGATGGTACTCCGTGGGAGGCGTTTTCCAAAACCGGGCTTGCCGCAGCAGCAGCGTGCCGAGCAGGGCCGTCATCAAAGCTAGTTGAACGACTATCACCTGCTGCAAGGTGGTGGGCCACCAGGCCAGCAGCACAATGAGCAAAACACCAGTGAGCAGGGCCAGGTAGCTCCCGCCGCCGTCGCCCAGGGCCAAACGGTAGGAGATAACCACATTGGCCAGAGCGTAGAGCGTGGTGGAAACGGCCGCCAGCCCAAGCAGCGGGGCCGCCGCCACAAAGGCCGCGCCGAACAGCAGCCCCAGCACTTGTTCGGGCAGCAGGGCGAAAAGAACCAGCAGCGGCCCGGCCACCGCACCCACCAGCCCCAGCCCGGCCAGCAGCAGCCGCCCGTGGGGTTCGCCCCGGCTCTGCCGCTGCGCCACCAGCGGAAACAGCGTCGTCACCACCGACCATGTGGCAAAAAAGATGATGCGGCTGGCCAGCGCCAGGGCAGCGTAGTGCCCGGCGATCTCACCAGGGAAGCGCCGCTTTACTAACAACACATCGGCATTGGTCATCAGCAGCTGGCCCAGCAGCGCCAGCGCCACCGGCCCGGCATAGGCCAGCAGCGCCCGCCGTTCGGGTGGCAGCGCCGTCCATTGTTTTAACTCTCGCACAGGCACACAACGGAAAGATGTCTCTCGCAAAGCCTGTCCTGAGCAACGTCGAAGGGCCGCAAAGCTCGCAAAGGAAGGCAGATTGACGTTTATTCGCCACGCCTTTGTGCCTTTGTGCCTTTGTGTGAGGCCGTCGCTCTGGCCCAGCAGCCAGGCGGCCAGCAGCGAGAGCAGCAGGGCCAGGGCCACGCCGGGCACGGCCATGCCCAGGGCCAGCAAGGCCACCGTAGCCAGCAGGCGCACCCACATTTCAGCCTGGTAGTTCAGCGCCAGGGTGACAAAGCGGGCCGTGCCCTGCATGCAGCCCCGTTCCACGCCGAGAGCGAAGGCGAAGGGCAGCGCCAGGGCCAGCAGCAGCAGCGGCAGGGCCGACGCCAGGTGAAAAAACGCCGCCAGCACCGGACTCACCAGCATCAGCAGCAGTGCCAGACCCAGCCCCAGGCCCCAGGCCCAACCCAAGGCCCAGCGCCGCAGACTCAGCAGCTCGCTTTCGTCGCTGGCCTGGGCCGCAAAGCGGGCTAGCACCGTTTGCAACGTGGTGGAGACCAGGGCTAGCATCAGCAGCAGCGTCACAATCAGGTTGGCCTCGGCAAACGCAGCCGGGCCAAGCCAACGCCCCAGCACCAGATTGCTCAGGTAGTTGCCGCCGTTCACCAGCGTGCTGCTCAACAGCAGCAGGGCACTGGCGCTTAGCAGTCGGTTGTGGCGGAAGCGTTGAAACATTGACGATTGACGATTGACGATTGACGATTGAGAACTGCTGGACACCGCATATCAATACAATGTCTGGCAATCCAAAATCTAAAATCCAAAATCCAAAATCGAACTGCCTGACGATTGACCGGAGACCGAAGACCGGAGACCGGAGACCGGAGCCAGAACCGGAAAAGTATGACGTATGAAGTATGATGTATGAATCAGGAGACTCTGAGATACGCAGTACGCAACACGTAATACGCAGTTTCACCTTGCCACCTTGTCACCTTGTCATCTTGTCACCTTATCACTCATCCTCTGCGTCTCTGCGCCTCTGCGTCTCTGCGTTTCTGTGTTCTGCCAACTACCAACTGGTCAATCTGCATTCTGCAATCTACAATCTGCAATCCTGAGCAGCTGCCCCACCGCATCTAGCAGCTCCCGTGAAACAGCGGGCTTGGTAAGAAATACGTTGGCCCCGTCGCGGCAGGCCATAGCTCGGTCACGTTCGTCGGCGCTGCCGGTGAGCATGAGCACGGGTAGGCTGCGGTAACGCTCGTCGGCCCGCAGCTGCCGCAGCAACTCCAGGCCATCCATCTCCGGCATGCTCATGTCGGTGATTACCACATCAATCACCATGTCGGGCAACAAGGCCAGGGCTTCTGGCCCGCTGCTGGCACTGTAGACGGTGTAGCCGCCGTGTCGCAGGGTGTAGGCCACCATGCGCTGCATCACGGGTGCGTCGTCTACGACGAGAATCCTGGGGTTGTCCACGTTAAAATTCCTTTGTAGCCGCTTCCACCGTGTCGGCCATCACAAACACTCGGTCGAATTTGGTCAGGTAGAGAATGCGGCGGGCGGCGTCATCCGTCGGCCAGACCAGGCGCACATCGCCCCCGGCCTGCCGCGCCCGTTTCATGGCGCTCACCAGCACGGCCATCCCGGCGCTGTCAATAAATGGCACGGCGGAAAGGTCAATCACCAGCCGGTTGGTGCCTGCCAGCAGCGTTTCCAGCCGTTCGCGCAGCTCTGGCGCAGCAAAAGCGTCAAGTCGGCTTTTGGGGCTAACAATCGCGATACGCACGATCTCTTCGTATACGGTAAGTTCCAAGGGAAGACTCCTATCTAGATTGCAGATTGCAGATTGCAGATTGAAAAAACCCAGAACCCAGAACCGAGAACCAAGAACCAAGAACTACTACGAATGTGATGTGTTGACTGATAACTCGTCACTCGTCACTCGTCACTCGTCACTTGTCAGTCGTTTCACCATGCACAGCCGGTTGCAGCCGGGCTGAAAATCGTAGCTCACCTCGTCCATCAGGCTCTGTATAAGAAACAGGCCATAGCCGCCGATCTGCACCTCGTCCAGGTCGGGCAGTTCCACCGCGCACGGGTCGAAGGGGCGGCCTGTGTCGCTTAGCTCCACCCGCAGGCGCGGCGGCATGCGCAACAGCGTGAGACATACGCTAATGCGACCGGCGGCATTTTCGGCATAGGCGTGCCGCACAATATTGGTACACGCTTCCTGCACTGCCAGCTGCGTGTTGTAGATGGTGGTGTGATCCACTGGCGTGCCGCAGCGTTCCAGAAAGGCGGCGATGCTGGCGCTCACCACGTTGAGGTAGCGCAGCGAGGCGGGCATATCCAGGTGCAGGGTGTCACACTCCGACACGGACATCTCCTTTCACCACCACCAGCGTCTGGTCGTCATCCTGGGCGTGGCCGTCGCCGAAGCTATCTACGGCATCGAAAAACGCCTCTGCGATGGACTGAGCTGACAGGTGGGCCACACGGTCTGCAAGATAGAGCAGCCGTTCAATCCCAAAAAGGGCACCATGCTGATCGCGGGCCTCGCTAAAGCCGTCGCTGGCGACGATCAGCAAATCGCCAGGGCCAAGCGGCACCTGTTGCAGTTCACACAGGCTCATCGGCAGCACGCCCATGGCTGGCGCGTCCGGTTCGAGCAGGCAGGCCAGGCCGTTGGCCGGGCGGTAGATCACCGGGGTGTGGGCGGCATTGGCATAGTGCAACAGGCCATCCTGGGCGCTGTACTGGCCAATAAAGACGGTTGCAAAGACGTTGACCTCGGTAAAATCGTCGTATAAGTCTTCGTGGCAGCGACTCATAATCGCCTCGGGCGAGGGCAGGGCCAGAAAGTTGGCCTTGCTGCGCAGCGCCGTGCGGGTCATCGTCATCAGCAGGGCGGCGGCCATGCCTTTGCCTGCAATGTCGCCTACGGTGAAGATAAACGGGCGGCCGGGCGGGGCCACAAAATCATAAAAATCGCCGCCCACCTGGAGCGCCGGGCGCGAGCGGGCCGCCAGCTCCAGGCCGGGCACCAGGGGCGGGTTGCGGGGCAACAGCCGCAGCTGCACCTGCCGCGCCAGATCCATCTCGGTGTGCATGCGCAACTGGCCCACATGCTCCTGGAAAAAGAGCGAGCGTTCGATCATTGCACCCGCCTGCTCGGCGATAACCCGGGCCAACTTCCGGTCGGCGGCACCAAACCCGGCCCCCGCCTTGTTGATCAGGGCCAGGCCCCCGGCAGTCAGGGTGTTGCCCAGGTTAATTGGCACAGCACAGAGGTTGCGAATGCCCGCCGCCAGCAGGGCCGGGTCGTCGGCGTCGTTCAGCAGCAGGTTGTAGCTGCTGCCCTGGAGCCGTTGCATCAGTTCCGCCGGTGGTTCAAACTTGGAACCTTCGGCGCTGTCGGGCAGGTGCAGGGTGCCGCCGGGCGCACCAGCCATGCTGATGTAAACTGCCTCACAGCGGATCAGGCGAGTGGTTTCGCGGGCCAACGTGTGCAGCGTTTCATCCAGCTGCAGGTGGTTGCGGGTCGAAAGGTTGATCGCCACCAGGGCTAGTAGCTGATCCTGGCTTTGCACCAATTCGGCAGTGAGCTGTTCCATCTCGTTGTCGAGCTGGGCCAGTCGCTCGATCACGGCCACATCTGCCGCGAGTCTGCTGCTGGTGTCGGCCCGTTCGGCCACCCCGCCGATGCGCAGTTCGCCCAGAATCTGCCCGCCGACTCGAATGGGCGCACGCAGGTCGCCCGCGCCGCTGGCGTGGTTGGGCCAGCGGGCCAGCATGTGCTGTCGGTTCCAGACGCTAACGCTAGATGCGCCAAGGGCTAGCCAGGCCTGGGCCAGGGCTGCAAACACCGTCCCGTGGCTGGTAAGCAAGACGGAGAGAAGATCAGCGCACATGGTGTTCGTGCTGCCCCCAGGGTGTGTTGATGGCCTCGACCTCGGCCTCGAACAGCTCAAAGGCCCGGTTCATGCGGGTTAGTTCGAGGATGATGCGAACCGGTTGCTGAAAGCAGCAAAGCCGCAGGTCGCCCCGGCGCTGGCGGCACTGCTTCATGCCACTCACCAGCGCGGCCAGGCCGCTGGTGTCAATAAAGGGCACCTCGCCCAGATTCACCACCATGCGTGGCTCCCCCTCGGGCAACATGCGGTTGAACCAGCCCAGCAGCTGCGGCGCTTCATAGGCATCAAAGCGCCCATGCAAGGTAAGAATCTGTACGTCGCCTTCGGTTCGGTGGGTGATGTGCATGGTGATTGACGAGTGACGATTGGCGATTGACGAGTGACGATTATTGACCGGAGACCGGAGACCGGAGCCTGAATTAGTAATTGACGATTGACGATTGACGATGCGCCAGGATACCATTTGGCAATCCAAAATCGAAAATCCAAAATCCAAAATCGAAGTGCCTTACGGCTGACCGGAGACCGGAGACCGGAGCCAGTAGTGCTGATTTGTGCCTTTGCGAGCGCTACTTCCGGCTTTGCGCGCTTTGCGGCTTTGTGAGCGCCACTTGCGGCTTTGCGAGCGCCACGTCCGGCTGTGCTATGGCGGGCGCTGGTGCGCGCTGGTGCAGCAGCGTCTGGAAGTGCAGCAGATACCAATCAACCACGTCGCTCATGGGCAGGCCACGGGCGGCGGCGTAGTTACGTTGGGCCAACTCCTGGCGGTAGGTTGGGTCGTCAATCAGCTTTGCCATTGCTTCCGCCAGGCTCCAAGCGTTCTCCGGCTCAAAAAAGACGCCGCTGTAGCCCTCCTCCGCAATCAGGTCGGCCAGGTCGCCCAGGCGCGGCAGCACCACCGCCCGGCCAGAGCGGCCCGCCTGGTGCAACACGCCCGAACTGCCGGTGGTACTGGTGTAGGGAATCACCACCATCGCCGCTTCGTGAAAGAGTGGCGCAACGGCCTCCTCCGGCACATAGCCGGTGAAGCGCAGCCCCGCTACATGGTTGTAGCGCTCCTGCACGCTGGCCAGGTAGCCGGGGGTATTGGGGCTGTCCGTTCCGGCAATCACCAGCTCCAGCGGGTCGGCGCTGCGCTTCGCCAGCAGCTGAAAGGCCTCGATCAGCGTGTCCACCTTTTTATAGGTGCCGAACTTGCCAAAGGTGAGGATACGCAACGGGCCGGGCGGTAGCTCAAACGTCGGCGGCAGCACCCCTTCGTCAAAGGCACCGTGGGGAGCCAGGATGGCGTTGGTTGCGCCATAGCGCCCTTCCAGCAGTTCCACATATTTTGGCATCGTCACCGCCACCAGGTCGGCCCGCAGCAGCAGCCGCGTGGCAAGGGTGCCAGCAGCGCGAATCACCCGTTCCACCAGCGGGTTGCCGGTGAACCCGGCGCTTTTGAGGTCAACTGTGTCCATCAGGTTGTGCAGCAGCACTACCACCGGCAGCCCCAAAGTTTTCGCCAGCAGCGGCGCGGCCAGGCCCAGCGCACCGGCCAGTTTACCCCGCCCAAAGCTGGCAAATTGAATGTTAAACAGCAGCGCATCGGGCTGTAGCTGCCGCACCATGCGGCGGATGCGCAGGGCATTGCCGAGCGTCTCAAAGCGCCAGCAGGGCCGATAGCGCAGCGGGGCCAGGCCGGGCGTCTCGTCGTCGGGCGGGTAGCTCTGGCCTGCGGGCAGCTCGTCTACCAGCAGCAGCACCTCACTGACCTCCGGTTTCTGACGCAGGCTGCGCACAACGTGGAAGGCATATTCGTTGAGCGAGCCGCCGCCGGGGGGGAAGGTGGTTACAAGGGCGATTCGCATGCGTCGGCCTCCTGTGGTTGGTAGCTGCTGTGCCGCCGGGCATACACGCCGCGCCAGTCGTTCAGCAGAATGGTGGCCATATCGCCCAGAAAGCGGCTGGCATCCCGCAGTGGTGCCACTTTGGAGCCGGGCGCGTCTACCCAGGCCACCGGCACTTCGGCCACGCGGTAGCCCATGCGCCGGGCCAGGTACAACAGCTCCAGGTCGAACGAAAAGCCCATCAGCGTCTGCATCGGGAAGAGGGTACGGGCGGCATCGCGGCTGAAGAGTTTGAAGCCACACTGCGTGTCGCTCACGCCCAGGCCTAGCCCGTGGTTGGTAAGCCAGCGTAGTCCGCCGCTCAGCGTGCGGCGCAGCGGGCTGCGGTTCGTCGCGCTGGCTCCGGCTGCACTGCGAGAACCTACGGCGATTTTGTAGTTGCCGCTCTGGAGGCAGGCCAGCAGGCGGGGCAGTTCTTCAATCGGGGTGGAGTTGTCGGCATCAGCAAAGAGGAGGTAACGCCCACGGGCGGCCAGCATGCCGCGCCGCACTGCGCTGCCCTTGCCGCCGTTTCGCTCCGCCCGCAACAGGCGCAGGTTGGCCAGGCCCAGCCCTTCCACCAGGGCCAGGGTCGTGTCGGTGGAGCCGTCGTCGGCCACCAGCAGTTCCCAGGGCTGGCCCATGTCGCACAGATACGAGGCGATAGCGCCAATGGTAGGCACAATCCGCGCTGCTTCGTTGTAGGCCGGGATCACCACGGAGAGATGGGGATCAACGCTGAGGGGTATGTTTTTCCACTGCTCGTAATTGGCATACGCCATGACTGCCCTCCCATCGGCAAGGTGGCCGTGCGGGTGTGTACATCCACAACAGGCAGACAGCGCAGGTCATTCCAGGGCTGGCTGAAGAAGCTCTCACAAAGGCACAAAGGAAGTTGAGCAAACTTCGTATCTGTATTCCATTGCGCCTTTGCGCGAGACCAGCTAGTGCAGGCAGTGCGGTAAACTGGAATGAAATGCTACGTGTCCGCGCCTGAGACGATTGTACGGAAGGGTGCAAAACGGCGACCCGTTGCGACCTTTCCGAGCGTCAATCGTAGCATAGACCGACCCTCGTTTCCCACCGGGTAAGATGACTCCGAGATTACACACTTGTAATCCTGGTTATTACTTTCGCTTCTGCTCAGTGGTTACTTTTCTTTACTCGTGAATTAC
>JALONX010000092.1 GCA_025454695.1 Chloroflexaceae bacterium | reverse complement strand
CCATGGGCTGAAGCAGGTTGGTTTGAGCGCTTTCGCAGCCTGAATAAGCAGTCCACGGCGATACTGATCACCCATCGGCTCTCGATTGCCATGCGGGCTGACTTGATTCTAGTGCTTCACGAAGGCCAATTGGTTGAAGCTGGAACACATGACGAGTTACTGGGACAGGGTGGACGCTATGCTGCTTCGTGGCTGGCCCAACAGTCAGCCCAGGCTAATCTCGCGGTAGAACTACGTTTATCACATGCAGTACCATCCTGACACATGTATGGCCACGGCCACCAGTTCTTGCTCTGGTTGTGTTGCCCATCATCTACGGCCAGAGATCAGATTGTTGCTGGCATGTGCGCGCACCGCCCCGGCTCCAACTGCGTGGTCGAGTTTGTCTGCCGTAGTGCTGACAGATTTCGATTGGGACTTTCTGCTGGCGTTTGCTGCCCGCCACCGCCTGACAACGCTGCTCCATTACAACCTGCGCAGGTTGGACGAGGCTCTGATACCCGACAGCGTTCGTATGTATTTGCGCGAGGAGTATCAGCAGAGCGCTTATCGCAATCTGCTGTTTCAGGCCGAGTTGCTGCTGGTGCTCCAGCACCTGGAGCTGGCGGGCATTGCGGTAGCCACCTACAAAGGGCCATTGCTGGCGACAAGTGTGTATGGCAATCCGGCTCTTCGCACCTATGAAGACCTGGATATTGTGATTCACCAGCATGATGTGTGGCGTGCCCGTGATGTGTTGCTCCAACACGGCTACAGCCCGGCTCGTGCCATGTTCCGCGATGAGGAACTGCGCTATGTGCAGGAGCATAACGATTATCCACTGCGGCACGCCGGGCGTGGTGTGGCGCTGGAGTTGCAATGGCGGGTAATGCAGGAGCCATTTACGTTTCCGCATGATGTGAAGTCCTGGTGGAAACGGTTTGTGCCGTATACGCTCTCAGGCCGTTCGGTGTTGAGCCTACCGCCAGAAGACCTGCTGCTGGCGTTGTGTGTGCATGGCAGCAAGCATCAGTGGCAGCGGCTGAACTGGATTGTAGACATTGCTGAACTGCTGCGTGTCTACCCAAACGTGAACTGGCCCTGGGTGCAGCAAGAAGCCGCCCGGCTTGGTTTGCGCCGCATGCTTGGGCTTGGCCTTGTGCTAGCCCGTGATGTGTTGGGGGCCACAGTTCCGGCACACGCTGAGTTTCAACCTGACAGTGTCACGCAGCAACTTGCCCAGCAAGTATGCCAACGTCTGTTCTTTCCTGAAATGCTTGCGACAACCAGTGAGGAAGATGCGCCCCTGTTCTTTTTGCGCATGCACGAACGCTGGCGCGACCGTATCGGCATTGTGGGGCGTCTCTATCCAGGCTTTTTGCGGCCAGTTCAGGTGTTACGCAGGTATCGTCACACCCTTTTCCGACCGTTATTTAACCGTTAATATGCATCGCATTACTGCAATCCAAACCGATTGGCATAGCTGGCTTCTCTGGGGCTATCTGGGCTTTATCATTGCGGCGGAGACGGTAACCGCCGTTGTTGGCACGACTGCGGGGGTGGCGTTCCATGCCGGGTTGCTGCTTGTGCTGACATTCCACGCTGGCCTGGGGCAGCATGAACCAACGCGGCGGCTGGCCCTGGTGCTTCTGGTTGCACCGATTGTGCGGCTACTCAGTCTCACGCTGCCGTTGGCGAGTCTGCCCCGGTTAGCCTGGTATCCCCTGGTGCTCCTCCCCGTGCTTGTGGTCGTCTGGCTGATGGTGCGGCAGCTTCAGCTCTCTCGTGGCGACCTGGGGGTGCGTATGGGGAACCCACTTGCCCAGGTGATGATTGGCAGCGCCGGGTTGGGGGTGGGCGTGCTGCAATACCTGCTGATGCCTACCTCGGTGCTGGCTGAGGCCGTGGGCTGGAATGTGCTGGCGCTGGCCGGGGTGTTGGCGCTCCTCGCTTCCGGCATTCTTGAAGAACTTATTTTCCGCGGGTTGCTGCAATCAACCGTGCTTGCAGCGTTTGGGCGTTGGGGACTGCTCTACGGAGCTATGCTGTTTGCAGGGCTGCATGTGGGCTATCTTTCCTGGCAGCACCTGCTGTTTGCACTTGTTCTGGGGCTGTTTTTTGCGTATGCCGCCTATCACAGCGCCTCGCTGCTGGGGGTGGCGCTGGCCCACGCGATTGCGAATGTGGTTGCACAGCAGGCAATGCCCACGCTGGCCCAACGTGCTCCAGCCCAGGTGCCGGTGGTGGTGCAAGCAACCCTGGCGGCCCTGCTCCTGGCCAGCCTGAGCATGCTGGTGCTGCTGGGCTGGCGTGTTCGCCAGCGTGGTCAGACAACTCGCCGTCCTGCTGTACGCCCCAGCCTGCGCGATGTGCGTCGGCAGGCCGGGTTGCGCCATACTGAACTGGCACTGCGCACTGGCATACCGGCCCGCACTCTGGCCGAGGTAGAATTTGGTATCACCATTTTCACGGAAGAACAGCGGCAGCGAATTGGTGAGGTGTTTGGCCTGCGAATACCCCGTTTTGCGGAAGAGCCAGGACGATAAACGGCGCGGAACCACCACGCTTTCGGATGTTATGTACGCAGCCTTGTGTCTCCATGGCTGGCTCACGCGAGTTGTCATCATTCCGTAATCTTTTGCACCGGCGCATACCCCTATAATGCTGATGTTGGTATTAACGTTATTTTTACTTCCACCAACAACACTGAAGCTGTTGATCCTGAAGGTCGCCCCGTTCCTTCGTTGTCGTGTTTCCAACGTGTAGTTCAACGACGCACTATTCTCCCGTTTCGGAGCCTTGCCATAACGGCGCGTGATGAACGCACCTGGGCTGGCGCGTTGTTCTTTTTGTTGCGATTTTCCCGGAAATATGAGCGATGTGCAGATCAACTGAACCGCCGCATCATGATCGCCCTCGTATCAGGCATTGTTCGTCTGCAATCTGCTGTAGGAGTTGCGCGACCCTATGCACATCTCAGCCACTACCTGGTCTAGCTTTCACCGTCGCCGGTCTCGCTGGTTGTTTCTCGTGCTCAGCCTCCTGGCTTTTGTCAGTGGGTGTTTGCCCCAGCAGTCGGGGGCACAAACAGGTTTTTCTGCCGAATTGTTGGGTGTCCAGTTGCTCCGCGATGCCGATTTTTATGGCAACCGCGATTGGGTGCATACCCGTTCGTTGCCGCGGCATGAAAGCGGTGGACGACTTCAGGTCTCCTTCAAAAACACTTCGAGCGTGACTGTTCGGCTTACGGAACTGTCCATTAATGGTCGCACTTTCGCTCAGTTTACATCTCAGCCCGCTTCTCGCCCTGATGTTGCCGACACACGCTGGTGGCGCACCTGGCCCAACCCCGTGCCGCCAGGCAAGATGGCAACGCTCACGCTACGTCTGGTTGATCTCGCCCGCGACCTACCGGCCAATGCGGCTCTTGAACTACGCACCGATCGTGGCACCCAACGTTTCGATCCCCCCCAGTTTAATCCGCAACCAGCGGCGCTGCACATTGTGTCCATCAACTTTTCCCCTGATCTGAATCGGACAACGCTTTTTGTGGCCAACCAGGGTACCCGTGAAATCAGCCTAAAATATAGCGGCGGCCTGAGTATTAACGGCAACCCTGAATATACTAGTGGGGTGAGTGTGGGGCAGGTGTTGCTGGCCCCAGGTGATGTTGCCCCGATTGTGGTGCAGGGTACCGCATCAACGTTGACGCAAGGTGAACAGGCATTTTTTCGCGTGGTGGCCCAGAGTGGTGAGGTGGCTGTGAGTAGCCTCCGTGTTTTCCCCTATCAGTTTGCTGTTCATAGTCAGATGCAAGGCGAAGGGTTTGACCCCATTGATCGTGATCGTCGTTCTGTTGGTGATTGGCGGCCTGTGGCACAATCACTGCTTGATGAACCGATGAGCAAAAGCTTGTCGCCCATGCAGGTGGTGCAGGATGTTGACGAATGGCTGACCGGGGCGAAGGTTCCTGCCGACCAGCGGGCTGCTACCAGTGCTATTCGCCAGCAACAGATGGTGGAAATTCATAATACGGGTTATGCCGAAGGGCTGATTTATGACGACATTGCCGACATCGCTTCCACGCATTGGGGGGATGTGCGCCAGGATCTATCTACTTTTCTAACCGCACCCAAGCCCAACTGGTATATGCCCCAGAATAGTTGGGGCCAGAACGAAGGACTCTACGAGCGTGAGCGTTGGTATCCACTGGAAGACCTGAAGTTTCAGGCCTATCAGGGGGTTGGGCGTGGGGCCAAAGGCATTCAATGGTTCCTCTACCAAAATCACTGGGAACAGGGATGGGGCCGACTCAGCGGAACCGACTTTGCCCGCTTATATCAGGACAACTACCGCAGTGGCCATATTGGCAACCCACTCATGTGGAACGCAATCGGGCGGATTTCTGGTGTGTTACAGCTCCTCCAGCCCTATCTCACCGATAGCGCCCCCTTTTCACAGCAATTGCAAAACGGTATTGAGGTGGACACGCTGGTGAGTCTGAACCAGCAAGCTCCCGGCCTGCATCGGGCTATTGCTGTGATTGTGGATGGGCGCACGCCGCGCAATGTGCATGCTGGCTTCTGGTTTCGGTATGGCGTGCCAGATTTTGCGCAGCAGGTACTTCACAATCAGCAAATTCGCCTCAGATTGCCCACCTATGTTGCGAAGATTGTCACAACGGCATACCTCATTGATCCGCACCAGGGCGTGGTTGAAGTTCCCCTGCGGCGCACGCAAGCCGAACAGTTTGAATTCACGCTCCCAGAATTAAACACCGCAGCGCTGCTGTTGCTTGGCACCCCGGCTGACCGTGCGCCGCTCCAGCAGGCCTGGGAACGCTTGCGTGATAAATTGGCCACTTTTGGTGATGCCCGTGCAACGTTGGAAAGCCAGGCGCACGGTCAGCCCCAATCGGCATGGGCTATGCCGACCTACACTTATCGGCAAAGTGTTACGGTCACCAACGCCGGGCAGCGTGCTGCTACTACCCTACGCTTGCCGCTTGATATGCCGCTTGAACGGCAGTTTCAGGCCAATGATTTTTATGTTGTCGAAGGCGGTGCAAGCCAGAATCAGTCGGTGCCCTTCTTTGTGCAGGGCCAACAAGCTTTCGAACGTTTCGATCGTGCTGATACGTTGTCGCGAGTGCGTGGTGATTGTTCGGAAGCCGCTTCGCCCGCCGGTTGTGCCTTTCGCATTGAACACGCTAACAATGTGCTGACCCTTGTGTCTGATACCAGCAAGCGCCCTGCCACGTGGTTTCTCGATTTCGCAAACCCTCAGCCAGGGCTGGCCAATAGCACCGACACAACCATTCCAGCTTATTTCAGCACCATGCAGGTGGAAGCACGCATTGGAACATTCCCATTTGCCCGCCAGATCGGCGTTATGGTTAGCTTTGACCCTGATGGGGATGGCAGGACTGACAAAAGTCGGCCTTTCTTCTTTTTTGATGATGCCGATGTGGTGCAACACCTGGGTGATGGTTGGCATCGCTATACCATTGATCTCCAACGGTTCTTCAATCATCCATCGCTCTACCCCAACGAACTACTTCGTGGGCGTTACACCATTCGTCTATTGACCCAAATTCCCCCCGACTCGCCAGTGAGTGGCTCCTATGCATGGTCAATCCGCCAGATCAGCCTGAGCGGTGGCGACCACGTTAACGTAACCGCAGCGACGCCTCTGGCACCGGGTGAGTCGCGCACCTATAAGGTGTATTTCAATCAGCTGGAAAACAGTGCCAATCGGCCCTCACTTCAGTTCACCCCAGAGCTGGCAGGGGCAAGTGTGGCATTGAATATGACAAGCAAACCCACACCGCTTGAGGTCGCCGGAGTTGAGCTTCGGGTGGAAAATGCCTCCACGCTGGCCATTACAACGCAAGCTGAACCTGCACAACTTCTGGTTCGTCACATTGCACTCGATGGCACCGTGGTTGCGGCTTATACTCCGGCGCTGAATAATCGTAGTGCCAATGTGGCGCTGAGTCGTTCGCTGGTTGTCGGCGAAATGCTGGCCGTCATCTCCATTCAGCGGAATGGGGAAGGCCACATGTTCCTGTTTAACCACCTGGGTGTGGCCCTTTCTGGCCGGGTGCCGCGGGCGAATGTGCTGCGGGCCGACTGGATACAGGCGTTGCTGGAGTGGCGAGGCGATGGAAAGGAGGTTGCGCCCTTTTCCATGCAGATGAGCAGCGACGGGCAGCATGTCGCCGTAGGTGTGGCGCGGGTGAGCGACCAGCGCACAACCACGGCTGGCCTGGTGCGCTTGCTAGATGCGCGTGGCCAGACGCTCTGGGAAAAAACCTACCCGGGCCGGGTCTTTTACGTGCGCTTTGCCCCAGATGGGCGTTCACTCTATGTGGCAGCCAACCTCAGCCCCGACGGTGGCACCTTCCAGATGTATACCAACAGCCACATCGTGAAGTATGACCTGAATGGCACTGAGCAGTGGCGTCACAAAGTTGGCTCCGGCACGTCTCTTCCAGCAGATCGGCAAGGGCGCACCGTATTTGACATGCAGGTCTACCCCAATGGCGATCTGCTTTACTCAGAATGGAACACCTTTGCGGTCAGGCTGAACGGAACCAATGGGCGCTTGGTCTGGTCGCACGACATTGCCTCTGGTACCGCCGCCTACATTTCGCGGGTTGTGCCGCTTGCCGATGGTGGTGCGGTGCTGGTAAGCAGTTCAACCCGCTGTTTGAACCCGCAGGGCCAGGTGGTGACGAATGTTACGGTAGGCCGCGAGACGCCACTGGCGGCTGCCGCCACCGCAAATTGCAATCGTTGGGCCTTCGCCGGTACAGCGGTACGAGTCGTTTCTAAAACTGGCGAATTGCGCATGGACAATCCTGGCCAGCCTTCCTACGTGGGAAGCGGCAGCTATTTGGGCCGTTACCCGCGGACAATGGCCTATTCAGCCAATGGGCAATTGCTTGCGGTAGGCACCACTGATGGGATTGCAACCCTGATGGACAACAACGGGCGCACCATCTGGCAGAAGCGTGACAGTTCTTCCTACGTTACCCAGATTGCCTTTTTGCCGGGCGACCGGGGGGTGGTGTTCGCCCGTGAAATCTTCAACTATCGCCAGGACGAGGCCCTGGCAGCCGAAAGCAACGGCTGGCGCTTCCGCGATGTGGTGGAAGCCTACGACCTGCAAGGCAACCCGCTCTGGCGGCACGAGGGGCCGTGGCGCACCAATGAGCCATTTATGACACAGTTTGCGCTCGATCAGGGCGGCACACGCCTGGCCGTGATGAGCAACAGCGAGCTGCGCTATGTCAACCTGGCTAGCACTATGGTGGCAAACGATTATCTCTACCCAGTGGAGGATGCGCCGCTAGTGGAGCCGCCAATTGTAGCGCCACCCCCGCTCGATGACGGATTTCAGCTGTTTCTCCCGCTGGTGCGGCGGGCTATGCGCTAACGCGCTACACAACGGCGGCGTGTAGCAACAGCACGCTCAGAGCTGTGCATGGTTGTTGGACATGGAGATTGGTGCTGAGTCCGTCTGATACCCAATCTCCATGCCCCAATCCCTAACCCCCCACGTTTCAGCCCGCTACCTCGGCAGAATATTCGCCCGCACCCCAAAGGCGCGGCCATCCGGCTGCATCACCACAATGTTGTCGCCGGGATATTCATACATCCAGCCGCCGCCCCGCCTTGTGCCAAAGAACAGTGCCGAGCCACTGCCGCTCTGTTCCACCTGCACGGGCCAGCCCAGCGCATCCCGCAGGGGCTGGTTGCCCCACCAGAGTTTGCCGAAGCCCCGCACGGGCGCGATTTTGCCCGCCGGTGTGTCGCCGCCGATGGACTCACCCTCGCGGTAGCTGTCGGTGTAGCTCTGCCATGCGGCGAAGTTGTCGCCCGGCACATCCTGCAGCACAAAGATCAGCGGTGGGGCGCTTGCGGTGGCCCCGATCCAGAACATCCAGCCCCGTTCGTAGCGCTGCCAGGCCACCGGCAGATTAGCCCGCATGGCAGCATTTGGGCAATCCATGACGGGCAGGTAGGCTCGCACCGCCCGTTGCAGGTTCTCGCTAGGGGCGGCGGGGCAGACCGTGGCCCGCTCAATTTCGCGCCCAAGCAACCCCAGCAGCAGCGTGAAGGGTGTGCCCACGTTTTCGGCGTGGTACTCCATGCGCCGCCGCTCGAAATATTGCACCGGGTAGCGCCCGCCCTCAATCGTTTCGTCGCGCGGGTTGGTGATGGGGTAGCCAAAGCGCTCCAGCCCGCCATTGCGGTTCCAGTAGCTCAAAAACGGTTCACACAGGTTGAAGCCGGTTTCGGGAAAGTAGCGGCAGCCGGGGTTGGCCCGCTCGTCCTTTGGCAGTTCCTGCCAGTTGATGCCCTGCAATTCCAGGTAGCGCGCCCCCAGCCGCCCGGCGGTGATGCTACCGTTAGCCTGAATTTCAATCCGGTCGCGCTCGAACCACTGCACCTGAATGCTGCGGTTCTCCGTCAGTTCCTCGCGCTGGGCCGTAATGGGAAAGCCAAACACGGCCAGGCCACCGTTGCGCTCCCAATAGGCCCGAATTGGCCCGCTGATGCACTGGCCCGTTTCGCTGAAGCAACGTTGCCCGCCCTGGGCCTGGGCACTGCCCACCATGCTTGCCAGTAGTGGCAGCAGCGCAACAATCATGCTGATTTTGCGTAGATTCATAGGTACTTCCTGATGTTGTACAACGGGGCGCACCAGTTTGCGCCCGCACTGCTATTTCACCACGCCCGGCGTGCCAGCACCAGCACCAGAGCGCGACAAAAAGCGTGACAGAACCCTGGGGTCTCTCGCAAAGACGCAAAGCTCGCCAAGGTCTGAAATGAGATACGCATGCGCCAGTCCCTAGTGTTTTGGGCCTTTGTGTGAAATTGTATGGCGATGGAAAAAAGCGCCAGGATGTGCTACGATTGCCCTGGTGCAAACAAAACGCTTTTCAACTGAACCAGCATGAGCAACACTCAGATTTTGTGTCCGGTGTGCCAGCACCCGGCCTACCCCGGCGAAGCCTATTGCGGCCAGTGCGGCAGCGATATGGCCCTGACCACCGCCAACCGCACCTACTACCTGACCCGCACGATCAAAAAGGGCGGCCAGGGCGCGGTGTATGTGGGCACCGACCTGAGCGGGGCCACCTACGCCATTAAGCAGATGCTGGAGCAGTTTGAAAACGCCACCGAGCGCACGGATGCGGTTGAGCGCTTTATGGCCGAAGGGCGGCTGTTGCAGCGGCTGAGCCACCCCCGCATTCCCCGTGTCTACGATGTGTTTGAGGACGATGGGCGCTGCTATCTGGTGATGGACTTAGTGCGGGGCGAAGACCTGGCCCGCCATGTGGAACGGGTGAACCAGGTGGACGAAGTGACCGTGCTGAAGTGGGTTGATGAGATTTGCAAGGTGTTGACCTTTCTCCACAGCCAGCAGCCGCCAATCATTTTCCGCGACATCAAGCCTTCCAACATTATGCTGGAGCCAGAAGGCACGCTGAAGCTGATTGACTTTGGTATTGCCAAGGCCTTGCAGGGCACCCAGCGCGGCACCCAGATCGGCACGCCCGGCTATGCGCCGCCGGAGCAATACCAGGGCTTTGCCTCACCCGCCTCCGATGTGTTTGCGCTGTGCGCCACCATGCACCATCTGCTCACCGGGCGCGACCCGCAGGAGCAGCCGCCCTTCTCGTTTCCCGATGTGCGCAGACTGGCCCCCCAGATTTCCGAGCGCACCGCCCAAGTGATTGCCCGTGGACTCAAGATGACGCCCGAGGAGCGTTACGCCTCCATCGGCGACCTGACGGCAGCCCTTGGCATAGGCCCCCGCCGCACCATCGCTGCCCCGCCGCTCACCGCTCCTGCTTCCACCACGGTAGCCACTAATGGCGGCAGCAGCGGTTTGCAACCAGCTTCTGCGCCCGTGAAGGCTAATCCAGCGCCAAAGCAAACGGTTTCTGCCGCTGTCCAAACGTCTCCGCCGTCGCCAATGCAAACGGCCCCGCGCACGGCTCAGCCGCCAACGCCCGCCGCAAACCCTGGCCAACCCACGGTTGCGCCCGCTCCAGCATCCCCGGCAGCGAGTCCCGCAGCGAGTCCGACTCCTGCTGCCAGCCCGGTGTCAGGTTCGGGCATGGCGCGGGCGGTTGGTTGCATAGTTGGGGTGCTGGTGTTGGTGCTATTGCTGTTGGGCGGCGGGGCGGTGGCGTTGGGCTTTATTGCGCTGCCCAGTGATCCTACGGATGTCACGCCCGCACCAGCCACGCCTCTTACCCTGGTGCGCCAGCAATATCGGCTGGAGAATTTAGAAATTATCACCCCAGCGAGCGATGCGGCGGGCGTGCAGCTGGCCTTTGAAACGGCCTACCGCCAGAAGGCCGAGGCCCAGTATGGCAGCGGGGCGCGGGTTGAGGCGGTGCAGGTGGAAGGCCAGGTGCTGCGGCTTGGCCAGGAGAGCCAGGGCACGCGCTACCGGGCGACGCTCAGCGGCACAGTGCTGGTGCCGCAGGGGCCGTAAGTAGATTGCAGATTGACCATTGCAGATTGCAGATTGGAGCAAGGTACGTGCTACCTCGCTTGCCCAGCTGATCTGCAAGCAGCTATCCTGGTGCCGGTCTTCTGGCGAGCATGATCGGGGCGAAGAGGAGACCGGCACCTCCGTCCCGTGGCCGTGTGACATGTTCTGTTAGCAGGTGCCGGTCTCCTGGCGGACGTAATCCCCCCATTTCCACATGGCTCTTCACAACATTCAATCCGCCCTTGAGTCCATCAAGAACGACGCGACGCTCTGCGAGGAGGCCAACTTCGGCCAGCGGGCGGCGGCGCTTGATGGGCTGGAATTTCTCATCATTGACCGGATTGATGGTCTGCTCGCTACCGCACCTCCATCCCACGAACTGCTCGTGTTGAAACAGCATGCAGAGTCGCTTCGGCAGCAGCTGGAAGCGGTTGACGAGCGCCTGTTTCAGCGGCTGCGGCAAGAGATTGCGCTGGGTGATTGCAGGGGCGTCGCATTTCAGCACATGCTGGATCGCTACGTTGGGCATCATCCACATGAAAGAAAACGGAACGACGAGCCAGGCTATGATCTGCTCGATTTGTTTGTGAACGGCCTGCTGCTGGCTCACCCACTGCCAGATGAAACACAGGAGCGTGAGCCGGAGATGGTGTTCTATCAACAGACGCCAGCCCGCATCATCCTTGAGCTAGCGGCGAAGCTGCAACCAGCGGCGGGAACCGTGTTCTACGACCTTGGTTCAGGCCTGGGCCATGTGCCCATGCTGGTTCACCTGTTGACGGAGATGCCCACCAGGGGAGTGGAATGGGAACCAGCCTACTGGGCCTATGCACAGCGCTGTGCAGCAGAACTTAACCTCCAGGGCGTCACGTTTATCACCGCCGATGCCCGCAGCGCCGACTATAACGATGGTACGATCTTCTTTTTATACACGCCGTTTGAGGGCTGGATGTTGCAGGAAGTGCTGAGGCGACTGCGCCGGGAGGCGGACTCGCGCCCGATCTGGCTTGCCAGCTATGGGCCGTGCAGTGCTACGCTTGCCCGCCAACCCTGGCTCACTTGTGCCGAGCCGGGCGTGGTGCAGCGGGACAGGCTGATGGTCTGGAAAAGTCGTGAAACGTGAAACGTGAAACGTCGCAATCCAGGACGTTTCACGTTTTATGTTCCCTTATTCACACCAGTTACGCGGTGCGGGTGTGATGCGGCGGTCAGACACAGCTACAGACATCCCTTTGGGGAACACGCTTGAGCGTGCTTCAGGCGTTCAGACACCGAATTCATTCGGTGGCTGGCCTGAACCGACACGGCACAAACTTCCCGCTATGAGAGTGACCGCGTAACTCGTGTTATTCACTGATTCGCTGACCAACCGGGGTCATCGGGTGCAGCTTGCTGGGCGCAAGCCGGTTGCGCTGTTCCCTGTCGCACGCAGGCCAGAAAGGCGCTGGTGCGATCCTGGGCCTGCTGTAATGCTTGCTCGACATCGTTCCCTTGCAGCCCCTCCTCCACGGCACGGTAGAACCAGTAGAGATACTGGTAGGAATAGACGAAGCCGCCATTCGAGAGTTGCCCGACCTCCAGCATGCCCGGTGGTGGCGGACGGCGCAGCGCCTCTACATAGGCTGTAAACACCGCCACTTCATCCGGCTCGGCAGCAGCGGCGTAGGCCGACGAGGTGCCCAGCGATACACGGGTCGGGTAACCCAGGCG
>JALONX010000804.1 GCA_025454695.1 Chloroflexaceae bacterium | reverse complement strand
GGGTAGATGCGCATAGACTCATTCAGTACCTGCGTAGTATACGGCATGTGCTCGATGTCGGTGGCGGTGGGTGTGCGCCCGCCTAGCACGGTGTCAACCTCAGTGTAAAGCTTTTCCTGCGTTTCTGGGTGCTGCGAGAGCAGGTGCATCGTCCACATCAGCATCAGGGCGGTGGTTTCGTGGCCCGCCCCGAAAAAGGTTTTCAGCTCGTTGCAAATTTCGCGGTCGCTCAGCTGTGCGCCGGTTTCTTCGTCCCGAGCATTGATCAAATCGGCCAGAATGTCGCCCTCGATAGCGGTGGGGCTGGCCCGCCGCCGCTGAATCATGCCCATAATAAAGGCTTCAATCGTGCGCGAGGCCGCCCGCAGGCGCAGGTTGTCGCGGGTGGGCAGCCAGTTGGGCAGCTGCTGAAAGGCAACGGTGCGGGCCGTCAGCACCTCGAACACGGTGGTCAAGGCCTGGTTGAGGTCGGCGGCGTCTCGCTCCATGTCCTGCACGCTAAAAATCACATCGGCGATGATGCCCATGGTGGTGCGCATCATCTCAAACATCATCTCGTAGCTTTGCCCGCTTTGCCAGCGGTTCAACAGCCGCTCGGTGTGGCGAATAATCACCTCGTAGTAGCGCCGCACCACGCTGGCCCGAAATGAGGGGTTGAGAATCCGCCGGTTGCGCTGCCAGCGTTCGCCTTCCAACGTGAGCGAGGAGTGACCCACCGCCTTCGACCATGTATCGGTCTGGCGCTGCCACTTTTCGATCTTGTGGGCCTGCTTCACCACCACCTCCTGCACATAGGCGGGGCTGTTCAGCAGGTAGAAGTGAAACGCCGCCATGCGAAAATAGGAGATGTCGCCGTAGTCCTGGGCGGCGCGAGAAAGAAAACCCAGCGTGTCGCGCTGAAAGTTGTAGAGATTCATCAGCCCGTAGAAGCCGCCATCAGGGCCATGCGGGCGCTGCAACGCCAGAGTCATAGTACACCTTTATTGCCACAGAGGACACAGAGAACACAGAGAACTGAGAACCAGGAACCGACCCGTACTGCGTGATGCGTACTGCGTAAACTTCAATCTGCAATCTGCAATCTGCAATTTACAATCAGAGTCTCTGTACCCTCTGTGTCCTCTGTGGCTACTGCTGCGAAAAAAACTCGCCGTGGTAGCCGAACAGCACATTGTGGGGCAGCTCGGCCCGCGCCCGCTCGCTGAAGGTCTGGGCATCCAGGGCTAGCAGAAACGACGTGCCCTTCGCCGCGTTCAGCACCACCGACAGCACCACGCCCTCGTCCTCGGCCTGGCGATCTGGCGCACCCACAAACACGCCTTCGCCGGGGAAGCAATCTGGCTCGTGCCAGGCCCAGCTTTTGCCGCTGGCGGCGTCCACCTTCACCAGCTGGTTGTAGAAGCCCTGCCGCTGCCCCGGCTGCACGCCCACCGCGTAGATATACCGGTAGGGCCGCATGTTGAGGCGTTCGTAATCGAAGCGGGGCAGTTCCATGCAGGCATCGGCCAGCGTTTCACCTTGCACCCGCCCGCGCCGTTTGCGTAGCGGCAGGCGGTAGCGGCGCAAGGTTCCCCAGGGCAGTTCAATCGTCGGGTCGGCCAGCCGTTGCAAGTAGTAGTGCTGAATAATGCTGGCATCGTCGTAGCCCACCAGGTCAACCAGCAGTTCGTCGCCCTGTTCCACCGCGTTCACATGGTGGAAGGCGAAAAACGGGTCGGCCTGGAAGCGCCCGGCCAGCCTGCCGGTGCGCCGCTCAATCACCGAGAAGCTTGCGCCGCGCCGGGGTTTCCATGCAAAATTCTCGATGTAGGGCCGCAGCCACAGCAGCAGACTCACGGGGTTCACCACCAGCGGAAACTCGGCCAGCACAAAGTAGTTCTGGCTCATGCCGAAGCTGTGCAGGTAGCCCGGTTCGCGGCTGGGCCGTTCGGCCAGCAGTTCCGGCGCAGCGTTGCTCTTCAGCCGGTAGAAGCGGTAGTGGCTGATGGCGTTGTAGCGCGTGACCATGTTGTAGGCGCTGTCGCCCTCCACATGGGGATGCACCGTGGTCATGCTGCCAAAGGTCTTCGGCTCGTAGCTGAACACGCCCACCGATTTGAGCGTTTCCGGGTCGAACTCCACCTGGATCGGCGTTTCGGCCAGCGCCATGTATTTCTGGGCGATGCGGGCGATGTTGACCTTGGCGCTGTCGGTCAGCTTCGGCGAAAAGACCGTCGCCACCCGCCCGAAGAGCGAGCGGCAGGGGTCAGTCGCAAATTCCGAATAGCTGATGCGCCCGTTGGCCTGAGCCGCATCGTAGGCCCTAGACTCAAGGAACTTGTTGGCATAGCTTACCCGCCCGTTGTGGAAGGCGAAGCGGTGCAGCATAGCCAGCCCATCGAACCAGTGGCGGTAGCGCTGCTGGCCCACCTGAAACGTGCCCGGCCCATTGCGGATGAGCGTGCCCCGCAGCCATGTGGGCAGCGTGCCCCGCACGGGCAGGTCATCAAGCTTCAGTTCGCGCTCGGTGGTGCCGAAGCCGGAGGTGAAGTAGGTGGTCACAATGATCCGAACAGTCTCGCGCAAAGGCGCAAAGCTCGCCAAGGATGGCAGAAGAACATATAAGTGCTGTTACTTTGCGGCTTTGCGGCCCTTCGTTTCCTCAGGACAGGCTTTGCGCGAGCTATGAAACAACCTTTTCAGACAGCCGCTCAGCCGCACGGGCCGCAGGCACCGCCACGGGCGACGGCGCGATCAGCTCGGCGGCGATTTTGCCCGATGATAACACCGCAGGCACGCCCGCGCCGGGGTGGGTGCCCGCGCCCACAAAGTAAAGGTTGGCGAACTCTTGTGAGCGGTTGTGGGGGCGGAACCAGGACGACTGCATGAGCGTGGGGGCGGTGCCAAAAGCTGCGCCGCGATAGCTGTTGAGCGTGTCGCGGAAGTGCAGCGGGTCAATGGCGTGTTCAGCGATGATGTTGGCCCGCAGGTTGGGCAGGTAGTTGTCTTCCAAAAAGCCCAGAATGCGGTTTTTGTAATCGCCCGCCATCTGGCTCCAGTCCGGTGAGTGTTTGCCCAGTGTCGGCACCGGGGCCAGAACATAAAATGACTCGCAGCCCGCCGGGGCGATGCTGCTATCGGTAATGGTTGGCATGTGCAGGTAGAGCGCAAAATCCTCGGGCAGCTTGCCGCCGGTACGGAAGATGTCGCGCAGCAGGCCCTTGTAGCGCTGGTTAACGATGATGTTGTGGTGGCTCAGTTTGCTGTCGCTATAACGCCGTTTGGTGCCGAAGTAGATCACCATCAGCGACATGCTCTGCTGCATGCGGTCAATCTTGCCATTGGTGTAGACGCGGCGCTGATT
>JALONX010000803.1 GCA_025454695.1 Chloroflexaceae bacterium | reverse complement strand
TCGACATGGAGGAAAGTTCCCAGCCGTAGCCCGCGTCGAGCAGGCTGCGCACCTCGTCGAGCAGCCCTGCCGCCATCATCGCGTCAACACGGGCGTCAATGCGGGCGTAGAGGTCGGCCCGCTCGCGCCGCAGCCAGCGGGTTTGAATCTGGTAGGGCGGCGGCTGGCGCGTCTGCTGGGCCGAAATGGGCTGGCCCGTCACCATGTACACTTCAAGCGCCCGAATAACCCGGCGCACATTCTCCGGGGCGATGCTGGCAGCTGCCTGGGGGTCAACTGCGGCCAGCCGGGCATGGAGGGCAGTTGCGCCGCCCGCTTCGGCCTCGGCCTGAAGGGCAGCCCGTAGCGCGGGCTGGGGCGGCACGCGGGGAATCTGCCAGCCTTCCAGCACGGCAGCCAGATACTGGCCCGTACCGCCCACCAGCAGCGGCAGCCGCCCCCGCGCCGCAATCTCGGCGATGGCGGCATAGGCCAGTTCCTGGTAGGTCGCCAGCGAAAACTCCTCGTCCGGCGCAATCAGATCGAAGAGATGGTGCGGCACGCTGGCCCGCTCGGCGGGGCTGGGCTTAGCGGTGCCAATCTCCATGTGTCGGTAGACCTGGCGCGAGTCCGCGCAGACGATCTCGCCGCCAAGTTGCTCGGCTAGCTCAATGGCATAGGCCGTTTTGCCCACCGCCGTTTCGCCAACAATGGCAATGAGTTGAGCATGATTGACCATACGATAAGAACCGAGAATCGAGAACCGTGTAGGGGTGAACCTGGTGTTCGCCCAGAACCGAGAATCGAGCCTGCCCTGGACTTGTCGAAGGGAACTGAGAACCCCGCCTTCAATGCCGATTCGCCGCCGTCGGGGCCTACCGCTGTATCGGCCCGCAATGGAAACCAGCGCCGTAGGGACGAATCTTGAGTTCGACCGGCGCGAACCCGCCCCCAGCACCCAGCACGCAGTACGCATCACCCATCGCGCAGCAGCGCTCTGACTGATTACGCAGCCCGCAGCATGCAGCCCGCCGTAAACATCACGATGGTAACCTATTATACAGGCCGAAATGGCTGTTGGGAAGGGTGAGCTGTTGCCCCAGTACTACGGTTCATCCTATGACTCTATTGTCACATCTATTGCATATCTGCCGCTTGAAGAGTGCCCGCAGATCGTGTATACTCATCTTAATCGTTAGCAATCATTAAAAATATCAGCGCTAATTTGCATGAAGGTGCCGGGCCACAACCTGCCTCCTGTGCGTTCTACCCCCACCATTGGGCGTGATGCCGAGCTGCACGAATTGCTTGCTGCGGTGTATGCGCTCTTTGAACGTGGCGAGGCTTGGACGTTGGTTGTGGTTGGCGAGGCCGGTGTTGGCAAAACGCGGCTTGTGCAAGAAGCCCGCAAGCGCCTGGATGATATCACCGAGCCGTTTGAATACTGGCTAGCCGAGGCAACCCCCGCCACCAGCGGTCGTCCGTTTGCGCTGGTAGGAACGCTGATCGCTTCCGCCTGTGGTGTGCGCCCCGGCGACGAGCGAGCGACCTTGCGCCCCAGGCTGGCCCAGCGCCTCCAAACGCTGCTCCCTGGCAATAGCGACGACGCAGCGGCCTTTATCAGCTATCTCCTTGGCTACAGCCCCGCCGACCACCCGGACGTGCTGGCAAGCCTCGCCGAGCCGCAGCAGTTCTACAGCCGCGCCATGCACTACTGTAGCCGCTTTATTGGTGCGCTGGCTGCCACCATGCCGCTGGTGCTGCTGCTCGAAAATCTACATTGGGCCGACCGCAGCTCGCTGGAGTTGCTACACCAGGTGTTGAAGGAAAATCAGCACCTCCCCCTGCTTCTCATCGGCACCTCGCGCCAGCAGCTGCCCGTGTTGTTGCCAACTGGCATCCAGAAACAGCCCACGCCCCAGGAACTGGTGTTGAACCCGCTCTGTGCTGCCGATTGTAGCCGCTTGTTTGATGGTTTGCTGACGCCCGCAGCGGCATTGCCGGACTCCCTGCGCCGTTTTGTGCTGGAACGGGCGGCGGGCAACCCCTTCTACATGGAGGAGTTGATCAAGCAGCTGATTGCCGACCGGGTGCTAGTGGCTGGAGCCAATGGTTGGCAGGTGCATATGAACCGCCTGGAGTCGCAACATGTGCCGCAGAGCCTGGACGATCTATTGCGGCTACGCCTGGCAACCCTGACGATTGTTGAGCGGCGGCTGTTGGAACAGGCCGCAGTGATTGGAAGCCATTTTTGGGATACACTCCTCGCGAGCCTTGAACCAGACCCTACCGCATCAATTCCCCGTATGCTCAAGCAGCTGGTGCAGCGGGGGTTGATCGAAGTGGAACCGTGTAGCTCGCCTGGTGCAACACAGGGCTATCGCTTTTCCAACGTCCTATTACACGAAGTAGTCTACGCCAACATCAGCCCGGCCTTGCGGCAGGGCTACCATGGGCAGGTGGCGCGCTGGTGGCAGAGCTACGACTCGAGCGCAACGGTGGTGATAGCCACCCACCTGGAACGGGCGGGTGAACGAGTGGCGGCTGCCGAGTGGTTTCGCCGGGCCGCTGCCAGCGCCCACGAAACTTCTGTGCTTGATGTCAGCCAGCACTACTATCAACACGCGCTGGCGCTCTACAACGGTGACCCCGGCACCATTGCCAGCCAGATGAGTTGCTATCGCGCCCTGGGGCGAATTGCCCTGATGCGCAGCGAGACCGACAAGGCAGCGCAGGCCTTTTCGCGCATGCGGGTGCTGGCGGAACAGCAGCGCGATGAGATGGTTCAGGCCCAGGCCTGGATTGGTATCTGTCGTAGCCACATGCAGCGGGCGCAGTATGCCGACGGCCTTGAGAGTGCAGTGCGGGCCGAGATGCATGCCAGGGGCAGTGGTGATCTTCAGGTTCAGATTGAAACAATGTTGCTCAAAGCCCATTTGCACTACCACCTGGGCAAGCCGGATGTGGTGCTGACCATAGGCCAACAGGCGCTGGCCCTCAGTTCCATGCTCAATGATGTGGCCAATACCGCGCGATGTTACAATCTGCTTGGCATTGGCTATGGCATGAGCAGCCACTATACAGAAGCAATTACCTGCTTTGAACAGGCACTGGCTCACTTCCGCGCCCTCGACAACCGTGGCGGGGTCTCGATGACCTTAAACAACATGGGGGTGCGGGCGCGCCGCTGGGGCGACTTTCAGGCAGCACTGGGCTATTTTTCTGAAGCGTTGGCCCTGCAGCAGCAAAGTGGCATGCGCGATGGTATGTTGCTTTCGTACCGGAACCTGGGCCGGGCCAAAGCTGATGTTGGCAACTACAGCGGGGCCGAAACCGATGCGTTGACCGCTTTACGCATGGCCGAGGTGAGTAA
>JALONX010000802.1 GCA_025454695.1 Chloroflexaceae bacterium | reverse complement strand
CGTCGGTGAAGCTGGACAGCGGCTGGGCATCAGCGTCCCAGCCGGGGTTGAAGGTGAGCATGTTCTTTTCGAACATACCTTGAAAAATACCGATAACGTGGTCGCCATTTTTTAGCATCAGCCAGTTTTGGGCCTGGTCACCACCGAAAACGGTAAACCCGAATTTTTCGTAGAACTGCCGCGAGGCTGCAATATCCTTTACAGCCAGACTGATGGAAAAGGCACCCAGTTGCATCGTTTGCTCCTTTCGACCATGGCTATTGTCTATTGTTGTTGGTTTACGATTCGTCTGTGTTTCGCGCACTGGCTATCCAATCCATACCCGTCACATCGTGTTGGCCAAGCACAAGGCTCAACTGGGCAGCGTGTTCCTGCACATGGCGCATGCTGTACAACTGAAGCTCCAGGAAGCTGGGTTCCATCCATTCGAATACGCACCGTTGTTGCGCACGCTCATCTGTGAGTCCTTCAAGCGTTGCCTGGCACTTCTTGCGGCATGCGCTCAGATACGCAAGGATCTGTTCCTTTGTATAAGGCTGCTCCGGCAACACCCCAACGAGAAATGGCGGCGGCGGCGAAAAACCTTCCTTTGTGCCATTCAAATAGAGGTCGAGCCAGCGCAGGGTGTGGTAGGCAATAAACCAGAACTGACCGTAGCGTTCATCATCCGGGTCTTTATACACAGTCGCAGTCCAGAGGCGATCAGGGCATAAACGAATGGTATCATCCAGCATGTCAATGGCAGCCCCAAACTGGTTCCATGTGCTGGCTTTCCAGTTAACCATCATGGCGTGCCTCCTATGCCTTATGCCGCCTGTTTGGGGCAGATCAGCATCCAATGAATGCCAAACTGGTCGGTAACCTGGCCAAAACGGTCGCCCCAGAAGGCGTCTTGCAAGGGCTGGTCTACCGTGCCGCCTTCAGCCAGGCTATTGAAGATGCGCTCCTGTTCCTCCAGGTTATTCAGCATCAGGTTCAGGGAGATGTTGTCGCCAACGGTCGCTGGTGAATCGAAGCGCCCGTCCGAAGCCCGTAACACCAGGCCATCAGTGGTGAGTTCTGAGTGGAGGATGTAGTCCTGAAAGGGTGGAGGAACTTCGAAACCTGCGTCGGCGAAGGTTTGCATGGTGAGCTGCTCGGCCTGGAAACAGCCTTTGTAAAACGTCATCGCTTCACGGCAGCGACCACCAAAGTTGAGGTAGGGAATAAGCGTTTTCACGATATGTCCTTTCACGACAAGGCCTGCGGTGCGGAAGCTTAGTATAGAACAAAAGTTTCATATAGTCAATAGCCTGGCGTTATCAATCGGGTCAAGCATTGTGTACCGCCAAGCACACCAGGGAACTAAATGCACCGCAACGAACGCAAAGAACGCGAAGAGTGAAAAACTCTGCGTCCTTTGTGCCTCTGGATAAGGTTCTGACAGGATTTACAGGATGTACAGGATTTCGCTCTCGCAAGCAATGTGTGGGCGGCAAACTGTAAAGTAGATCGGCTAATTCTGAAACCTTGTCTCTGCGATGAATAGGGAGTCTTGGCGCTATCGGTGCGCTCGGCGGTGCGTAATGGTTATTTCTCCAGCAGTCGCTCGAAGCAGTCAGGGGGCAGCTCGTCCAGTCGGTCTACCGCGATGTCAGCCAGCAGGCCGGTGTGGGAGGTGCGCACACCGATGCAGCGCATGCCCGCTCGCCGCGCACCCTCCAGTCCGGCGGGGGCATCTTCCACCACAATGCTGTGGGCTGGCGGCACGGCCACCCGTTCGGCGGCCAGCAAAAACACCTGCGGGTCGGGTTTGCCCCGCTGCACATCCTCGGCTGAGACAATCGCCTCAATGAATGGGCCGATCTGCAAGACCTCAAGGATCGTCTCCACATTGGCCCGGGGTGCTGCCGAGGCGATTGCCTGCCGCCAGCCCGCCTGGTGCAGTCGCCGCAGCCACGCGCCCACGCCCGGCAACAGCGTCAGGCCTTCCGTTCGCACCAGCTGGCGGTAGATGGCTTCTTTGGCGTCGCCGATGCGGTCAATCTCGCTCTGGGGGAAGTCGGGGCCAAAGTAGCCCCGCAAAATGGTGTCGTTGCGCTGGCCGAAGCTGGCCGTGAACTGCTCATAGCTCAGCGCAAAGCCCTCGCTGGCCAGCGTGTCGCGCCAGGAGCGCCAGTGGTAGTCCGATGAGTCGACGAGGGTGCCGTCCATGTCCCAGAGCACAGCGCGGGTGGGCAAATTCGTCACGGGGTGGTGTTCCTTATCTGAGACTGAGCCGAGGGTTGCATGCCCCAGTCGTAGCTGTATTTGCTCAATTTTACCACCTGCCAGGTTTCCGCCCGTTGCACGCCGGGCAGGCGGCCCACCTGGTTGCTGAGAAACTCCAGCAGTTGTTCGGCGTCGCTGTGCCACACCTCAATGATTATGTCGTAGCTGCCCAGGGTTAGCCCCACAAAGCGCACCTCGGGCCACGCCTGCAACGCCTGCTCGATCTGAGTCTGGTAGGCTCGCTCGATCTGTAAACCGATAATCGCCATCAGGCGGTGGCCCAGGGCAAAAGGCGAGGCCACGGCGACAATCCGCACCAGGCCCTCGTCCACCAGCCGTTCTACCCGGCGGCGCACGGTTGGCTCGCTGCTGCCCACTCTGGCGGCAATGGCCCGGTTTGTCAGGCGGGCGTCTTGCTGCAACTGGGCCAGAATAGCCCGGTCAAGGGCATCAAGTTCGCCAGGCTGGCTCATTTGCTCCTCCGTGACGAAAAATCACCATGTACTTCTGCAAGATTGACGCCATTCGTCAGCATTGCGCCGAGCGTGTTGCTACACTGATTGCAGATTGCAGATTGAAAATACGTGGCTATGTGCGATCTCACTATTTCGATGGCGCATCAATGGCAATTTTTTACAGGAGGGAATGATGGCCTGGTTCATTTTGTTGCTTGCTGGCATGCTGGAAATCGGCTGGGCGGTTGGTCTCAAGTACACGGAAGGTTTCACGCGGCTGCTGCCAAGTGTGGCAACCATTGCTTCGATGGTGGGCAGCCTGGCGCTGCTGGGGCTGGCGCTGCGTTCCTTGCCGCTGGGCACAGCCTACGCCATCTGGACGGGGATTGGCACGGTGGGCACGGTGGTGTTTGGCATTCTGGCCCTGGGCGAGTCGGCCACGCCCATCCGCCTGGCCTGCATTGTGATCTGCGTACTGCGTACTGCGTACTGCGTGAAACGTGAAACGTGCTGCGTGAAACGTAATCCGTAAAAATCACTCGTCACTCGTCACTCGTCACTCGTCACTCGTCACTCGTCACTCGTCACTCGTCACTCGTCAGGCTCTGGTCTTCCGCCTGCCCTGAGGCATCGAAGGGTCTCCGGTCTCCGGTCACTCTAGCACTCGCCGCAGCCGGGCCACAAACTCGCTCAGCAGCAGCGCGGTAGCCCCCCAGACTTTGTAGCCGTTGAGGGCGAAAAAAGGCACGTGAAAGGGCAGGCCGCGCCGCTCCCACTCCTCCACCAGCACCGTCGCCGGATCAAACAGCTGGCCCAACGGCACGCTGAAGACCGCTTCCACCTCGTGGGGGTTGGGCTGAAGCTGGGGTGGTGAGTTCATTATGCCCACAAAGGGGTGTAATTGAAAATTGCTCGGCGGGATGTAGAACGGTGTGAGTCCACCGAGCAGTTCCACGTGGCGCGGCTCGACGCCGATCTCTTCCTGGGCCTCCCGCAGGGCAGCCTGGGCCAGCCCGTCATCCTCCGGGTCTACTGCGCCGCCCGGCAGCGAGACCTCGCCCCGGTGCAGCGGCAGGCGCGAACTGCGCTCGGTGAGCGGCAGCCACAGATCATCCTC
>JALONX010000091.1 GCA_025454695.1 Chloroflexaceae bacterium | reverse complement strand
GGCGTGATGACGAGCTTTATCCAGATGGGAGTGCTGGTGCTGGTGGGCCTTGCCGTGCTGGTGGTGGCGCTGGGGTGGGGCTGGTGGGAAGTGGAAGACCACAAAAACGACCTTTACATCATCACCCCCAACGGCGTGCGCGATGTCTACAAAAAGCCCTTTGGCCCGGAGGATGTGAACTCGGCGGGGCTGGACAAAATTCAAAATGTGACCTTTGAAACGACGTTTATCAGTAACTTTCTTGGCTATGGCGATGTGTTCCTCAAAACAGCAGGTACTGGCAAAGATTTTACTTTTGAGCGTGTGCCCCATCCCCGTGAGGTGGTTGCCACCATCAACGATTATCTGGCAGAATATAAACGCGGTGAACGTGAGCGAAGCTTGAACGACACCCTGGCCCTGCTGCGGTTTTACTACGAAGACTGGCATATACAGCAGTCGCAACAACGTAATGATGAAGTATAACTTGCCATTCCTACGGGCTGCCCTGGCGCTGCTGGCGGCAGTGCTGCTGGCAACCCTGGCCCCGCCCGCCATTGCCCAACAACAATTGCCTGTTACGCTGGATATAACGGCTGGCTTTGAAGGGCGCTACCGCCTCAGCCAGTGGTTCCCGGTGAGCATTGTGGCCAGCAACACTGGCCCCGATGTGCAGGGCATTCTCGAATGGCGTTTCCCCGGCCAGGATAGCGGCAGCGTGTTTCAGCGCGAAGTGGATTTGCCCCGTGGTGCCCGCAAACGCATTGCCCTTGATGTATTCTCCAACTCATTCGCCCGAGTGGCCGAGGTGCGGCTTCTGGTGAACCAGGCTCCGCTGCTGGAGCAGGAGGTGCGCCTGGAGCCGGTGGACGCAGGCCAGTACATGATTGGCGTGCTCAGCAGCGAACCAACCCTGCTGAATAGCTTGAATAATCTGAATCTGCCCAATGTTTCGGGAGTCAGTGTTAACCATCTGAACCCCGAAGCAATGCCGGAGCAGGTGGTGACGCTCAGCGGCATGGACACCATTTTTGTCCACGACCTGGACACCAACAGCCTGACCGTGGGCCAGCGCACGGCCCTTTCGCTCTGGGTGCAGCGCGGCGGCCAGCTGGTTGTGGGTGGCGGCGTGAACGCCGATCGCACAGTGCCCGCCCTGGCCGAGCTGTTGCCGGTGCAACTAGGCGACCTGGCCAGCGATACGAGTCTCGAGTCGTTGGCCCAACTGGCAGCTACCCGTGCCAGCCGGGGCGATCTGCCCAGCACAACCATCAACCAGGTGAGCCTGAAGCCGGGCGCAACGGCCCTTGACCGCAACAACTTGCTTACCGCCCAACCCTACGGCGATGGCCAGGTGGTGTTTAGCGCCTTTGACCTGGCGACGCTGCGGGTGTGGACGGGTGAACCAGACCTGTGGGCCAAGGTGCTGCGGTTTGTGCCCCGCTTTGATCCAGCGGCGGCCTACCGCTGGCAGGGCGAAAGCCTGTTGCGCACGTCCTTGGAATTGCCCGCCCTGCGCCTGCCGCCGCTCTGGCTGCTGTTTCTGTTGCTGTTTGGTTACATTGTGCTGGTGGGGCCGCTCAACTTCTTTGTGCTGCGCCGCATGGGCCGGGTAGAACTGGCCTGGGTCACCGTGCCTGCGCTCGTGGTGGTGTGCCTGGCAGGCACCTACGGCGCAAGTTTTGTGCTGCGTGGCACGCGCCCCCAGGTCACCCAGATCACCGTAGTGCAGGGCTTCGAGCAGCAGCAGCAGGGCCAGGCCACCGCTTTTGTGGGCCTGTTTTCGCCCCGCCGCACCAGCTACAACCTCAGCTTTGCGCCAGAAAGTTTGATTAGCGTGGGGCGACTCGACCGGGGGCTGAACGAAGAGAACCCGCTGGTGTGGAGCGACGGCGGCACCGACCTACGCGACACCCTGGTGGACGTTTCGGCGCTACGCTCGTTTATTGTGGAACAGACGCTCACAGCCGTGCCGCAGGTGGGCACCCAGTTGCAGCGCAACCAGCGGGCCGTGCAGGGCGAAGTGCAAAACCTGAGCAACGAGCCGCTGCTGGATGCACTGCTGGTGACTGGCAACGCGGTACAATCGCTGGGAACGTTGCAACCCGGCGAGCGACGGGGCGTGAGTTTGCAAGGCACCGAAGCCAACTTCCCCGACAGCGTGAACGCCAGCAGCGACGGTGTGTTTAACCGGCAAACCATTCTGTCAACGCTCTTTAACACCAACCAGTTCGGTTTTAGTGGTGGCGGCGGTTCCAGTTTTCAGCCCGTGGAAGGCATGCCCAACCGCGAAGGCGTTTATCTGCTGGCATGGCGCTCTCAGCCATCGGTCGCCGTCAGCATTGATGGCGGCGACAGCGCCCAGCAGGGTGTCACCCTCTACGTCATCCGGCTGAACACATGAAGAGCCACAAACAATGAACAATGAACGATGAACGCAGAACAGGTCATCGCTCATCGTTCATTGTTCATCGTTTATTCCTATGACTACAATTGTTGAAACCAAAGACCTGACCCGGCGCTACGGCAGCATGGTGGCCCTGGATAGCCTGAATTTGCAGATTCCCCAGGGGGCCGTCTACGGCTTTATCGGGCCAAACGGCGCGGGCAAAACCACCACCATGCGCATTCTCACTACCCTGCTCACCCCGAGCAGCGGCCAGGCCTGGGTGGCGGGGCAATCGGTGCTGGGCGACCCCAAGGCCGTGCGCAAAGTCGTGGGCTTTATGCCCGACTACTTCGGCGTCTACGACAGCATGAAGGCCTGGGAGTACCTCGACTTTTTTGCCTCGGCCTACGGCGTGCCCCCCGAGCGGCGCAAACGCATGATTGGTGAACTGCTGACCCTGGTTGACCTGAGCCACAAACACGACACCGATGTGATGGGCCTATCGCGGGGTATGAAACAGCGCTTGAGCCTGGCCCGCACCCTTGTGCATGACCCAATGCTGCTGATTCTGGACGAGCCAGCGGGTGGAACTGCGCGAGTTGCTGCGCGAGCTTCAGGCCCTCGGCAAGACGATTATGGTCAGTTCCCATATTCTGGCCGAACTGGCCGAAATGTGTACCCACATTGGCATTATTGAACACGGCAAACTGCTGGCCTCCGGCGATGTCGGCACCATCATGCGCTCGCTCACGCCTCACCGCATCTACGAAGTGCATCTGCTGAGTGACATGGAAGCGGCGGCGGCGCTGGTGCGGGGCCTGCCCGGCGTGCTAGAAGCCCGCGTCGTCACCGACTCACATCCGCCCATGCTCCAGATTGACTACGAAGGCCACGACGACGGCGTGAGCGACATTCTGGCCCGACTCATCAATGGCGGTGCCCAGGTAACCCACTTCGCCGGGCAGCGCAGCGACCTTGAAGACATCTTCCTGCAGATCACCGACCAGGCAGCGGCTGCGAGTTGAGAATTGAGCGTTGAGAATGGCTGGAGCATGTTCGCAGTAAAGCGTCGAGAAAACCGCCAACTGGTGATTGGGACATCAGCTACCTGCAACTTCAGCCCGGCCTCCTTCGTCAGACATGCACATCGCTGCTTGCAACGTGCTCATGCTCCTATGTACAGGTATGGGCAAGCTGCAATCTGCCAATCTGCATGTTGCAATCGAAGGAGGAAGTATGCACCAGGAGTATAACGATCAGGATACCGAACGAGTCCGGCAGGCTGAACATTCGTCCGCAGGGATGCCGACCCAGAGCTTGAGTGGCATGTACGCACCGGTGGCGGCTGCGCCGCACCACAACAATAACCTTGCAGGCATGGCCCTGGTTGCTGTGGGCCTGCTGGGCCTCGCCAGCCAGATGCTGCCCAACCGAGGTGCGATGACCGCTGGCATGGTGCTGCTCACCATTGCCAGTATTTTTCTCTTTTTCTCCTTCTGGAAACATGTGTATGGCCTGCTCATTCCCGGTGCGATTCTGGCGAGTCTGAGCGTCGGCGTGCCCTTCGCCAGCATGACGCGCGGTGTGTCGGTGCTCTGGGGGTTGGCGCTGGGCTTTCTGGCGATCCTGGTGCTGGGCCGGTCGCTCTTCCAAGAGCGTAACCCCTGGCCCATGTACCCGGCAATAACGCTCTTTGGTGTCGGCCTGATTGTCGCCGTGGCCAACGCACCAACCTTTCTGCTGGGCGGCCTGGTCTGGCTGCCGCTGCTGCTGATTGGGGCTGGCCTGTACCTGGGCTGGGGGCGGCGTACTGCCTGAAAGCTGTAGCCACAGAGAACACAGAGGTCACAGAGGATGTTTGAAAACTTCTCTGTGGCCTCTGTGTTCTCTGTGGCAGAAATAAGGCTTGAAGATCTGGCGCTTCTGAGCTAGAATGCAGGCAGAACAAAGCTGGTCTGAGGAGGTTCACCCGTGAAAGGTTCGTTTCTGGTGGCGCTCTTGTTGGGCGGGGCGGCAATGTATATTGTGAGTTTGCGGCGGCAGTTGCAAGCGGCCCAGATGCGCGGCGACATGTACCGCGACATTTCGGCCCGGCTCGACCGACGGGTGGCGGAGTTGACGGCCAGGTAGCGGCTGGGGTGGCGCGGGCACCCATGAACCATGCATCACCTTCAACCCACCGTAACGCAGCTATGGTGATTGACTCAACAATTCCCTCCCTGGCCGACGAGCCACTTTCGCCGGTGGTGATGGTGCGCATGGCGGCGATGAGTGACATCCCGAGCATTCTGCGCCTGCACCGCGAGGCCTTTGCCGACAAGTTTGGCGGGGCCTTTGGTAACAATGGTGTTGACCGAGGAATGGAGGCTATGGCGGCGGCATGGCGGCGACAAGGCATGCAGGCCTTGCGGGGGATGTATGTTGCAGTGGTAGGCCAGGAGGTAGTGGCTACCGCCACATTGCGCACATGGGAGATGAGCAGCGACGACGGCGGCGCGGCAGAACTGGCCTTTCAACAGGTGCTGGGCCTGTGGGGTGCAACCCGCTCCATCTTTGCCCTTTCGCTGCTTGATCATCGCATCGAGCGAGGTGAAGGTTTTATCACCGACGTGGCCGTGCTGAATCCCTACCGGCGGCGGGGCATTGCCCAACTCTTGCTCAAACGGGCCGAAGAAGACGCCCGCCTGCGCCAGAAGCGCTATCTGGGGCTGTATGTCAGCAGCGCCAACGCCGGGGCCAGGGCGCTCTACCAGCGCATGGGGTTCTACGACGTGAAGCAACGCCACTCATGGCTCACCCGCGTGATGTTTGGCCAGCGCAGTTGGGTCTACATGCGGAAGGATCTGCATAGCGGGATGGTTTAACGGCCTCACACAAAGGCACAAAGCTGTCCTAAAAGTCCGTCTATCTGTGGAATGGTACGACGGAATTCTGCACACGCCACCCGCATTCACGTTTGTAACAAGTGTGAAACTGGGCACGAGGAGGTGATAGCCTCCTCGCGCCCGCCGCGTCTCTGCGGTGAAATGAATTAATAGCAGTGTAGCAAAGGAGACAGACAATGCCGTCTGAGCAGGCTAACCCGTTTCATAGTGCCCAGCAACAGTTTGATGTTGCTGCGGAACTCCTCAACATCCCCGAAGGCATTCGCGCCATCCTCCGTGTGCCCCAGCGGGAACTCTCCGTCAACTTCCCGGTCAAGATGGACAATGGCTCGACGAAGGTCTTCACGGGCTACCGGGTGCAGCACAACCTGAGTCGTGGCCCGGCCAAGGGTGGCATTCGGTACCACCCCCAGGTAGACCTGGATGAAGTGCGCGCCCTGGCCATGTGGATGACCTGGAAGTGCGCCCTGGTCAACATTCCCTACGGCGGCGCAAAGGGTGGCGTGATTGTTGACCCCAGGCAGCTCACGCTGGGTGAACTGGAGCGACTCACCCGCCGCTTTGCCACCGAAATTAGCATTCTCCTCGGCCCGGAAAAAGACATCCCCGCGCCAGATGTGAACACCAACGCTCAGATTATGGCCTGGATGATGGACACCATCTCCATGCACCGGGGCTACACCGTGCCCGCCGTGATTACGGGCAAGCCGGTGAATATTGGCGGCTCGCTGGGCCGGGCCGATGCGACAGGCCGGGGCGTGAGCCTGATGGTGCGCGAGATGGCCCGCCGCCAGAACCGCAACCTGGAAAGCATGGCGGTGGTGGTGCAGGGCTTTGGCAACGTGGGCGGGGTAGCGGCCCAGCTGCTCCACGAGATGGGCTGCCGAGTGGTGGGCATTGCCGATGCCAGCGGCGGCTACTACCGGCGCAATGGGCTGGATATCCGTGCCATGCAGGCTTACGTCGCCAGCCAGCCCCAGCGCTCGCTGGCTGGCTACAAAGCCGATGGGATGGAGCCGTTAAGCAACGCCGAACTGCTGGAACTGCCGTGTGATGTACTTATTCCGGCAGCGATGGAAAACCAGATCACCGACCTGAACGCCAGCCGCATTCGTGCCCGCCTGGTGGTGGAAGGTGCCAATGGCCCCACTACACCCGCCGCCGACGCGGTGCTGGCCGACCGGGGCGTGACAGTGGTGCCGGATATTCTGGCCAACGCTGGCGGTGTAATCGTCAGCTATTTTGAATGGGTGCAGGGCCTGCAAGAGTTCTTCTGGGACGAACACGATGTGAACCAGAAGCTAGAGCGGGTGATGGTGGGGGCCTTCGAGCAGGTCTACAACCTGGCCCAGGAGCGCCGCCTGCCGCTGCGCACCGCCGCCTACCTGGTGGCCGTGCAGCGCGTGGCCGATGCGACGCTGACGCGGGGCGTGTATCCGTAGCGAATTGAGAATTGAGAGTGCAGAATTCAGAATGACTGGGGAACCGCTGACACGGTGACAAGATAATAAGCTCACCAGGTGATCCGGTGCGTGTCGTTCGCCTCATGCGGCGGATCACCTTCAATCGCCATTCATACTACTGTCCGGCCTCGGTCTCCGGTCTCCGGTCTCCCGTCCCCGGTCGGCCTTTCACAAATCGTCAATCGTCAATCGTCAATCGTCAATCCCTGCATCTCCACGGCGTACACAATCGGTAGCCAGATGCGCAGTTCGGTGCCCTGGCCGGGCCGGGAAAGCACGGTGAATTGGCCATCAAGGGCAGCGACCCGCTCGCGCATCTGGCGCAGGCCCAGCGAGCTACCCCGCTCCGCCACCCGGTTGGGGTCGAAGCCCATGCCATCGTCGCGCACCACAATCTGAAGCCCGCCGTCTACAAGCCGCATGGTGATGTGGACATTGTGGGCGCGGGCGTGTTTGGCGCTGTTGTTGAGAGCTTCCTGCACCACGCGGAACGAGGCCAGTTCCAGCGGCAAGGGCAATTCGTGGGGAATGTTGCCCAGTTCCAGCTCCAGGTTCCAGCCCTGCTGGTCGGCAAAGTCGCTCACAAAGCGGCGTAGCGCCCCTTCAAACCCCAGCTGGCTCAGCTCCACCGGGCGCAGCGCAAAAATGGCCCGCCGCAACTCCTCAATCTGAGTCCGCAGATTAGCCTTAAAACTGGTGAACTCATCATGCAATCGCTGCGGATCTTGCTCCAGCCAATCTTCCCACAGATCAACCCGCATGCGCATAAAGGCCAGGCTCTGGGCAATGCCATCATGTAAATCGCGGGCGATGCGGGTGCGCTCCTCGGTAATGGCCTGTTCCAACGCCGCGAGGCTGGCCAGTTCGCGGGCGCGGCGGCGTGCGCCGAGAATAGCCTCGGTTAACTCCCCGGCAATGGTAACAAGCAGGCTTTGCATGCTACTGGTGAGGTGAAACGCGCCATTGGGTGGCGTATCCACTTCGTCGCCGCCGGAGCTGTTGAAGCGGGAGCGGCGCGGGATGACATCAAGATAGGCTTCGATCCAGCCCAGGCTGGCGGTGCCGTTGTCGCTGCCTGGCCCGGCTTCCACCAGCGGCAGCAAAATGCACATGCTGAAGGGGGCCGGGTTGGTGGCCGGCAGCAGCACCCGTGGGCCAAGAAAGGTGTCGGGCGCATCGCCAATGGCAAAGGCCTGGCGGGCCATCGTCAGCACATCGGCCCCCTGGCCCACGCACCGCACGGTGAGCGGGGCGCGGTTCTCGTCGCGCAGCACCAGGGCGGCGGCCTGGGCCTCTAGCACACGCCCCGGCAGGCTAATCGCATAATCACAGATTTCATCGAGGGTGGTGCGCGTTACCAGACGCTGGTTGATCTCGTTCAGCAGTTCGAGATTGGTGTTGCTCTGGCGCAGGGCGGCCAGCATGCGGGCCTGCACATTACGAAAACGCCGTTCCTGGCGGGCGGCCCAGCCTAGCACCAGCCACACCGCCCCGGCAGCCAGGCCGCCCCAGAAGATCGCATCCACCGTGCGCACCATCGGGTCGGTGGCAAGCAGCGACCACTGGGTAAGCAGTAGGCTCTCGGCGATGCGGCCCAGCGCAAAGACCAGGCCCACCACCCCGGCCAGGGGCAGGCGCAACATGCGCAAAGCCCGCAGCAGTTCACTTTCTGGTTCTTGTGAAGACATAACAGGTGACGAGTGACCCTTCGACAAGCCCTTCGACAAGCTCAGGGGAGCCTCAAGGCAGGCGGAGTGACGAATATTGCGTGCATGATAGCACGATTTGCCGGATGGCCGCGTTTTTAGCCAAAGCAAGCACGCTATTTTTTATTCGTAGATGCCGCAGGTGATGCACATTGTGAGACGCAAGACGGGCGTTGCAGGTGAACACAAGGTTGCCCCCGATGGCGGGCGGATTCATTGATTCAGTGTAGCGCCGCAAGATCTTGCGGCGCTACGTCGATCTCATTGCGGTTTCAGCGTTGGCGGCGCATTTCGTTGCAGACGGACATACGGTTCGCCCCTACGCCGTTGCGGGTGTCATTGTGTTTCATTGCGGGCTGGTCGGAGACCACGCCCCGACGCCGTTGATGCTTCGTTGGTTCCTGGTTCTCGGCTCTCTACTTCCTCCGCGTCCGCCGCGGTGAAAATCCTCTCGGTTTGGCTGCTATTTACGCAGTACGTTTTGGTATAATCCCCACGTAATGCTGCACAGGAATGGGCGCGGACTCACGGAGCAACAAAACGGGGTGAATCTCCGTTTCCTCTGCGTCCTCCGCGGTAAAAAACAGAAGCGAGCGCATGATGAACTACCACGCCTGGTTTGCCGCCCAGGACAACCCCAACGAACGCTACCCACTGACGGACGTGGTTTATTACAGTGCCTCTGGCGGGCTGCTGGAGGTGGCCCACGACACGACGGCACTGCACCAGCGCAGCGCCGAGGAGTGGAAACAGCTTTTTGAGAGCCGCTGGATGCGTACCTCGTGGCCCTATGGCAGCGGCGTCTGGGGCAAAAAGGAGTGGGTCTGCCCGGTGGTGAGCGACGAGAATGTGGTAAGCATGTTTGAAGGCGGCACCAATCTCTTCTGGGCCGAACGGCTGGGCCAGGAGCTAGGCGTGCCCGATTTCTGGATCAAGATGTGTGGCAATTCCCACACCGGCAGCTTCAAAGATCTGGGGATGACGGTACTGGTGAGCGTGGTCAAGCAGATGATCGCCGACGGCAAACCCATTCGCGCCATTGCATGCGCCAGCACCGGCGACACCTCGGCGGCCCTGGCGGCCTACGGCGCGGCGGCGGGTATTCCCACCATCGTGTTTCTGCCCAAAGGCAAGGTGAGCGTGGCCCAACTGGTGCAGCCGATCGCCCACGGCTCGCTCGTGCTGTCGCTCGACACCGACTTCGACGGCTGCATGCGGGTGGTGCGCGAGGTGACAGCCAACCCCGACAGCGGCATCTACCTGGCCAACTCGCTCAACTCGCTGCGCATCGAGGGCCAGAAGACGGTAGGCATCGAAATCGTGCAGCAGTTCGATTGGCAGGTGCCCGACTGGATTATTATCCCCGGCGGCAACCTGGGCAACATCTCAGCCCTCGGCAAGGGCTTGCTGCTGCTGCACGATCTCGGGCTGATCAACCGGCTGCCGCGCCTGGTGTGCGCCCAGGCCGAACATGCCAACCCGCTCTATCGGGCCTATCTCACCGGCTTCCGCCACTTTGAGCCGATGCAGGCCCGGCCCACCGCCGCCAGCGCCATCCAGATTGGCGACCCGGTGAGCATCAATCGGGCCGTCAGCACCTTGCAACGTTTCAACGGCATTGTGGAGCAGGCCAGCGAGCAGGAACTGGCCGAAGCCGCCGCCTGGGCCGACCGCACCGGGGCCTACGCCTGCCCTCACACGGGCGTGGCGCTGGCTGCCGCCATCAAACTCATCCAACGGGGAGAGATTCAGAAGAACGAGCGCGTGGTGGTAATCTCCACCGCTCACGGCCTCAAATTCAGCCGCTTTAAGGTGGACTACCACGAACACAGCTTGCGCGAAGTGGTGAGCGAACATGCCAACCCGCCCGTCGAACTTCCCGCCGAAGTGGATGCCGTGCGGCGGGTGATTGAGGAGCGGATGAAGAATTGAGAATTGAGAGTTGAGAGTTGAGAATGAGACTCGTACTGCGTAATCCGTAAACCCGTCTTGTAAACCATTGCGCCTCACGTAGTACGCAGCACGTAGCACCCTTCGCCTTCGCGGTTCGTGAGCTTGCCTGTCCTGAGGCATCGAAGGGACGAACGGCAGGGCAGGCGCAGCACGTAGCACCCTTCGCCTTCGCGGTTCGTGAGCTTGCCTGTCCTGAGGCATCGAAGGGACGAACGGCAGGGCAGGCGCAATACGCAGCACGTTTCACGTTTCACGTTTCACCCTTCGCGTCCTTCGCGCTCTTCGCGGATCAAGTACTACCAAATGATACTCACCGGCTACACCCACCGCCTCGATGCTGACCTTGCACCGGGCGAGATTATCGCCCCGGCCTACGCCGAGAGTGGCGACCCGGCCCTGCTGGCTGCCCACTGCCTGGAAGGGGTTGCGCCCGCCCTGGCCGAGCAGGTGGGCGAGGGCGATGTGCTGGTGGTTGGCGGGGCGCTGCATGGCGGCGCAGGAGCCGAGGCAGCCGTGCTGGCCTTGCAAGCCCTGGGCATCGCCGCCATCGTCTGCGCCGCCGCCGATGCAACGCTGGCGACGCTGGCGGGCGGCTACGGCCTGCCCCTGTTGGTGAGTCCCGAGGCTGTCGCCGCCCTCGCCAGCAACCAGATTGTGCGGCTTGACCTGGAGCAAGGGCAGATTGAAGAGCGCGACTCGCGCCGCCGCTGGCCTATTTCACCCTCCTCGCCCGCCCTCATCGCCGCCGTGCAACGGGCACAACTCCTGGCCCGCATGCGGCGAGTCGTGGAAGAAGAGGGTTATAGTGAGTAGTGGGAATAGACTGCGTACTGCATACTGCGTACTGCGTACACAGCACTGCCTAATCGTTGTACATGACGCATCACAGACTTCATAATTCTTCGCGCCCTTCACGTCCTTCGCGGATCACATCACATGAAATCTAAAGAATTTCGCAATCTCACCTTGAGCCTGGCCCGCAACGGCGCACCGATGGAACCGCGCTGCCCCCACGCGGGCGAGTGCGGCGGCTGCGCTTTTCAGGATCGGGCCTACGCCGACCAGGTGGCCGCCAAAGAGCAGGCACTGACGGCACTCTGGCGGGATGAGCCGCTGCTGGCCGGGCTGCCCCTGCCGCTGCGGGTGGCACACTCGCCCGACGTATACAACTACCGCACCCGCATGGACTACGTTGCCACCAAGGGCCGTTTTGGGCTGCGGCGCAGCGGGCGCTTCAACTATATCGTGGAGTTGGGTGAGTGCCATCTTATCCCGCCCGCCGGGTTTGCGGTGGCCTATGCCCTCTGGCAGCGGGCGGTGGCGCTGGGCCTGCCCGACTACGACATTCGCAACCACACCGGCTTTGTGCGCTACGTGGTGGTGCGGCGCAGCCCCCAGAACCAGTTCCTGCTGGCGATGGTGACGGCCCAGGGGCCATACGAGTCTGCGTTGGAGGAACTGGCGGCACTGGCGCTGGCCCAACCGGGCGTTGTCGGCTTTCACTGGCTGCTCAACGACAGCCTCACCGACCTCTCCTTTGGCACGCCGCTACGCCACTGGGGCGCTGAAATGCTGCCCATGCAGGTTGGCCCTAACATGCTCGCCATCGGCCCTAACACCTTTTTTCAGAACAATGTGCATCTGCTGCTGCCCCTGCTGGATGATGTGCTGGCGGCTGTCACCGCTGACATAAACGACACAAAACCGGCCGTTGCCGACCTCTATGGTGGGGTTGGCACCATTGCCCTGCACCTGGCTCCCCACGTTTCCCGTGTGGTGACAGTCGAATCGGTGCAAGAAAGTGCGATTCTCGCGCAACGAAATTGCGAGTCCAACGGTATATCACATGTTGAAACAGTTGCCGCAGATGTGGTGGACTTCTTGCGGCAAGCGCAGCCCGGCGTATTCGAGGTGATGGTGGCAGACCCACCGCGCACGGGGCTGGGGCCGCAAGTGTGTGGGGAACTACTGCGGCTGGCTCCACAGCGCATCGTCTATGTTTCATGCAACCCGCTCACGCAGCGGGAAGACCTGCACATGCTCGGAGCAGCGTATCGCCTTACAGCGTTGCGTGGCTATGATATGTTTCCCCACACCCCCCATGTGGAAACATTGGCAATTCTTGAACATGTAACCTGATTGCATCAACATGCCATTCATGTTACAATAAGCAACATTATGATTGATGGGCATCTACCCATCCATTGCAAAACGGTTGCGTGCCATTGACACGTGCGCTATAATACCAGATAGCTTTTACACTCTGAATGGCGCTGTGTCCGCTTCAATGAAACCAACCACCCTCGTCACCGTAAACAATTCTCGTCTAATCCCACTCGCTGAACAGAAGCCGCAGGAGGGGCCACGATGGCTACAGTGAGCCTGCAAGCCGCGTATGACCAGGCGCGTCAACACCTTGAGAGCAACAACGCTGAGTATGCTATTGCCGTAGCACAGCACATTCTCAACCGATTCCCCGATAATCTTGAAGCTCACCGCATCCTCGGTGAGTCCTACCTTGCCAGCCGACAGTTTACGAATGCCCAGCAAGCCTTCACCCGCGTGCTGCACGCCGATCCGGAGAATATTGCCGCCCATGTAGGCCTTGGCATTACCTACGAGCGGCAGGGACGGCCCGAACTGGCGGTGAATGAGTTTGAACAGGCGCTGGAAATTCGGCCCGACATGGCCGAAATTCGCAGCCAGTTGCTACGGCTCTACAATGATGTGACGGGCGGCGACGGTGCCCTGTTGCGGCTCAGCCGCCCGGGCCTGGCGCGGCTCTACGCCAAGGGGCGCATGTTGCCCCAGGCCATTCAAGAGTTTCGTAGCGTGATTAGCGAGCAGCCCGAACGCTTTGATGCGCGGGTGGGCCTGGCGGAAACGCTCTGGCGTGATGGCCAGGAAGAGGCCGCCGAAACAGAATGCCGCCATGTGCTGGCCGAACGGGAGGAAACCCTGAAGGCCAATTTGCTGCTGGGCTACCTGTTGCTCAACCAGGGGAACCAGGAAGGCTTGCACTACTGGCAACGGGCGCAACAGCTCGACCCGTATGAGACAGTGGCGCGGGCAATGTTTGAAAGCATGCCCCCAGCCCCCGAGCCTGATGTGATGATAGATGAGTGGAGCGAGACCGCCTGGCGCGAGGCTCGCGAACGTGAGCAACAGCAGGCTGCTGCCGCTGCTGCTGCCGCTGCTGCTGCTGCTGCCACCGCTGCCGCCAGCACAGTGCCCACACCAGCCGCCGTAGCCGCCAGCGACGAGGGCGACATTGATGACTGGTTCCGCGACTTTCCCACTGAACCCACACCCGCTTCTGCCAATGGCCACAACAAATCGGCTGGTGCGGAGGATGATCTGCTGGCCAGCTTGCTTGGCTTTGGCGATTTTGATGATACGCCTGCCAGCCCACCCGCTGCTGTGCCCGTAGCTCCCGCTGCCCCGGTTGATGTGCCAACTTACGAGACGCAACCGATTGCACGCGATGCGTTTGAGCTGAATGATTTCGACTTCACCCCGGCGAAGCAGGAGGAAACACCCGCTGCGCCTACCGCTGCCAGCTCAACCAGCCCGGCTTCTGCCAGCGGTTCAGATGACGATCTCTCCTCCTTTTTATTGGCCGACCTGGGGTTGGATGACGATGATATTGCCGTTATCAACCAGGAGCGACAGCAGCAGACCACCGCAACGCCCACGCCATCTACAGGCGACAAGGAACCGGAACTAGAACCGTTCTCGCTGGCTGACCTGGGCTTAAACGACGATGAAATTGCCCTGATCAACGATATGCCGGACGCGGCAACAACCCCGGCTACGGGCACGGCTAGCACACTAGCAGCCACTACGCCTGCCGCCAACAGCGCCGAGCCGGAGCTGACGCCCTTCTCGCTGGCCGACCTGGGCTTAAGCGATGATGAAATCGGCCTGATCAATGCGACGCCGGGTGCAACCGCTCCGGCTGAACCGAAGCCTGCGGAGCCAATCACCACCAAGCTGGATGATGACTCGTTTGATCTGGAACCCTTCTCGTTTGACGATTTTGCGCTGGATGATGAGGTAGCGCCAGCTGCTCCTGCCGCTGCTGCGCCCGCCGCCGCGCCCGCTGCCAAAGCCCCAGAAATGGATGACCTGGCAGGCCTGGAACCCTTCGACTGGACGACTGATACGGACACCAGTGGCAAAGCCAAAGACGATGATGACCTGGGCGACCTCGAACCCTTCTCGTTTGACGACCTGGACTTTAGCGACACAGACGACGATGCGAAGAGCGGTCTACCTTCATCGTTGCAGCCCTTTACACTGGATGAAGCCGAAGCTTCATTGAAGCGTGACATGGCAACGCCTTCGCCCGCTGAGTTGCTCGGCGACGAAGACGAGGGCAGTGAGGGTGGCAGCTTTAGCTGGCAACAGCCCACTTCCAAAGGCAGCACCGATTTTGTCAAGCCTGAAGAAAGCGTGCCGAGTAGCGGCGAAGTTTCAATCTTCTCGCGCCTCAAGCAGCGCCATACCGAACTGCCGCCCGAAGCAGAGGAAACTGGCCCCTTGCCGCCGACTTCCCTCGACGAACACGATGAGGAAATGGGCTTCTTCTCGCACGACGATATTTCGCTGCGGGATGACGAAGCGGGTGGGTCGAAATCATCTACTCCAGGCATCATTGCCGGGGCTGCTGGGCTGACCGGGATTGCCGCAGCTGCCGCTGCTGCCGCCGCCACCCCGCCCACGCCGCCTGCCAGCGATGAGCCAGACATGACACCCTTCTCGCTAGCAGAGCTTGGGCTAAGTGACGACGAGATTGCCGCTTTTGGTCTGGATGAAAGTAGTAAAGCCGTCGCTCCAACAGCAGAAGCTTCCACGCCGGA
>JALONX010000801.1 GCA_025454695.1 Chloroflexaceae bacterium | reverse complement strand
CGGCGGCGCGTTTGGTGTCACCGGCGATCTTGTCCATCACTTTGGGCCGGAACGGGTGCTTGATACGCCGATCTCCGAGTTAGGCATTGCGGGGGCGGCGATTGGGGCGGCCCTCACCGGCATGCGCCCCATCGCCGAAATCCAGTTCTCCGATTTTATCACCCTGAGCATGGAGCAGTTGGTGAACCAGGCGGCCAAAATTCGCTTTATGTTTGGCGGCAAAGCCAGCGTGCCGATGGTGCTGCGGGCACCATGCGGCTCCGGCACCGGCGCGGCGGCGCAGCACTCGCAGAGCCTGGAAGCATGGTTTGCCCACATCCCCGGCCTCAAAGTGGTGCAGCCCGCCACGCCCCACGATGCCAAGGGCCTGCTGCTGGCAGCGATCAACGACCCCAACCCGGTGCTGATGTTTGAGCATAAACTGCTCTACAAAACTAAAGGCCCCGTGCCGGAAGAAGCCTACGAAGTGCCCATCGGCAAGGCGGCCACGCGGCGACAGGGGCGCGACCTGAGCATTTTCGCCACCTCGGTGATGGTGAGTCGCTCGCTGGCGGCGGCGGAACGGCTGGCAGCGGAAGGGATTGAGGCCGAGGTGATTGACCTGCGCTCGGTGCGCCCGATTGACTCTCAGGCGATTGTTGACTCGGTGATCAAAACCAGCCGCGCCCTGGTGGTGCATGAAGCGGTGCTGCGGGGCGGCATCGGCGGGGAGGTCGCCGCCATCATCGCGGGCAGCGAAGCTTTTGACTACCTGGAAGCGCCGGTGCGCCGCCTGGCCGGGCGCGACATCCCCATCCCCTACAACCCGGTGCTGGAACGCAGCGCCGTGCCGCAGGAAGACGACATCTTCACCGCCGCCCGCCGCCTCGTGCGCGAGGGCTATTAGATTTGCCACAGAGACACAGAGGACACGGAGGGGAAGAATAATCTGGAGTACCATCAAAACTGGTTTGATCGTCTTCCTGTCATGCTGAGCGCAGCGAAGAATTATGTGCGTAATGCCGCCCCGGGCCTTCGCTCGTACTGGTTGTCTAGCGAACGCTAGCATATTCAATACGATGGCAACAGCAACCCAATTCATGTGTGCCACAGAGGGCACAGAGGACACGGAGGACTTGAACAAGCAGCTATAAACCTGATATATCGTGAACTACGTCTTGTTCAGGCAGACGCGACACAAACCAAACGTTGTGATCAGGTGTTGTGATTTTTGGCTAATCTATAGTTCCTGCCGTTCTCTGTGTTCTCTGTGTTCTCTGTGGCTACTTCTCAAAATTATGATTGAAGTGATTTTGCCCAAGGTGGATATGGCGATGAGCGAGGGCACCATCGCCACATGGTTGCGCAACGAGGGCGAGGCGGTGAAGGAGGGCGAAGCCCTCTTCGAGGTGGAAACCGACAAGGCCAATGTTGAGGTTGAGGCCCCCGCTAGCGGCATCCTCTGGGGCATTCGCGCCCGCCCCGGCGACACCGTGCCCATCGCCCAGGTGGTGGCCTACATCCTTGCGCCGGGGGAACAGCCGCCGAGTCCAGTTGGCAGTTGGCAGTCGGCAGTTGGCAATAGCCAGTTGGCAGTTTCCAGTTCGCAGTCGCCGGTTGGCAGTTCGCAGTCGGCAGTTCGCAGTTCGCAGTTCGCAGGTGATGGGATAACAGAAGATCCAAATTCTCAACTCTCAACTCTCAACTCTCAATTCTCAACTCGCCTGCGCGCCACCCCGGCAGCCCGCAAACTGAGCCGCGAGCGGGGCGTACACCTGGCGCAGGTGCGGGGCACTGGCCCCAGCGGACGCATCGGGCGGGGCGATGTGCTGGCGTTTCTGGAGCAGCACCTCAACGCAGAGACGCAGAGACGCAGAGACGCGGAGGTGTTGACCGGCGACCGAAGACCGGAGACCGGGGCCGCACCGACCGGAGACGGGCGACCGGAGACGGGAGCCGAGCAGCAGGGCGGCAGACGGGAGACCGGGGCCGAGCAGCAGGGCGGCAGACGGGAGACGGGAGACGGGAAACTGCAAACTGCAAACGGGTCGCTGCAAAATGGTGATACCAATCGTCAATCGTCAATCGCCAATCGTCAATCGCCAATCGCCAATCGCCAATCGCCTGACGAAGTTACCCGCATTCCCCATTCCAGCCTGCGGCGGGTGATTGCCAGCCGGATGACGGCCAGTGTGCGCAATGCGCCCCACTTCACCTTGAACATGCAGGTGGACATGGCCGAGGCGCTGGAGTTGCGCCGCCGGGTGAGCGCCAGCATCGAGAAGCAGGTGGGCGCAAAGCCCTCGGTGACGGCGCTGTTGGTGCGGGCACTAGGGCCGCTGCTGCTGAACCACCCCATGCTCAACGCCATATGGGACGAGGACGCCATCCTGCAACATCGTCGCGCCCACATCGGCGTGGCCCTCGATCGTAACGGCGACCTGCTGGTGCCGGTGATCCGCGATGCGCAAACGCTGACGCTGGCCCAGGTCACGGCGGCGCTGCGCGACCTGAGCGAACGGGCCTATGCCCGCAAGCTCGACCCGACGGAGCTACGGGGCAGCACCTTCTCCCTTTCCAACCTGGGCATGTTCGGCATTGACAGCTTTACCGCCATCATCAACCCGCCGGAAGCAGCCATTCTGGCCGTGGGCCGCATTGTAGAGACGCCGGTCGTCCGCGACGGCGCGGTGGTTGTTCGCCCGCTGATGCAGCTGACGCTGTCCGCCGACCACCGGGTGGTGGATGGGGCCACCGCCGCCCGCTTTCTGGCCGACCTGCGCGAGCGGCTGGAGAACCCGTATCTGTTGATTTAGCTACCCGAACATGCTCTCGCAAAGCCGCAAAGCTCGCTAAGAATTCGCACCTGAATGTTCATTTGTAAACCTTGGCGTGCTTTGCGCCTTCGAGCGTGACGCCTTTGTGAAAGATAGCGGTGGGAGAGCAGGGCGAGGACGCAGCCCAGCAAATACATCAGCAGGTCTTCCCAGCTGAAGGTCGTGCCGATCAGGATGCTCATCAGGCTACCCCGCTCGAAGCCGAGGACATCGGCGATGCGGAAATATTGGCCCACTTCAACCGCGTAGGCAAACAGCAACACCCCTAGCGCAAGCGCGACCTCGTGTACCCGCACAAAGGCCAGAATCAGATAGTAGATCAGCGCAACGACAAGAATATCGCTGATGCTGCCACGAATAAACGGCACGGCGGCGAACGTCGTCGCCACCAGAACTTCCAGCACAAAGATCACCAGGGCGATGATGAGATAGCGGGGTTTGAAGTGCATGTTGGGTTTGATGGTTGAGAGGGTGTCGTAAAAGTCTCTCACAAAGGCACAAAGGAATGCATATGCATCTACCTCCGCCTGTGCTTTGCGCCCCTTCGACAGGCTCAAGACGACGTTGCGCGAGCTTCAAACAAAGTCTTTCCGACAGATTCTTAGAAATAGCCCGTGCCGATGGGGCGATTGCTCTTCTCGGCGGGCACAAGCTGGTCGTAACCGTCGTAGCCCAGGTCGTAGAGGCTGATGACGCGGGCGACTGGTTTGTTGCGCTTGAGAAAGCGCTCAACCTGACGCCAGGTGCGAAACACATGCAGCCAGACCAGGTCGCTCTTGGGGTAGGTATGCGAGTTGGGTAGCTCCTGCTGCATGCGCGTGCAATACACACGCCCCACAACGCGAAATTTGATCTTATCGCCTAACGGCGTTAACACCACCTTGACTCGCCCTTTGCAAGATGGGCCAGAGGCGCTAAACAGATTGTAGCCATTTTTCTTCATGGGCCTATTGTACTGCATACATCGGCCTTTGCACGGAATGCCGCTCGTTTTTCATCTGTTGCACCGGCCCTGGTTTGGTGCATACGGAGATGGAGTACAATAGCAGCCGCGATAATTTGAGCTTCACCGCCGCGCACGCGAAGCACGCCGAGTCTTTTGTTTTGCCTCTGCGGCCCCTTCGACTAGCTCAGGGCAGGCTCGGCGTGCCCGGCGGTGAATGTACTGTATGCGTCATCTTCAATCTCCAATCTCCAATCTCCAACCGCTGCTGTGGCGGGCACTGCCCGGCATGTGTGCGCTGTTGCTGCTGGCGCTACTGCTCACCGGGGCCAACCCGCTGGGCGGGGCGCTACGGGCAATTCTGGTTCTCGGCGTCGTGAGTCCGTTGCTGCTGTGGGCCTGGCAGCGCCGGGCGACATGGCAGGCCCACGCGCCCCACGGGGTGGCGCTGCTGGCGGTGTTAGCGCTGGCCCTGGCGCTGCGGCTCACCGGCCTCCAGTTTGGCCTGCCCTACTTCGAGCAGCCGGACGAATGGGCCACCGCTGACCGGGCCATTGCCATGGTGCAAACGGGCAATTTCGTACCGCCCTCGTTTACCTACCCGCCGCTCTACACCTACATGCAGGCGGGCATGGTGGCGCTGCACTTCCTCTGGGGCAGCGGGCAGCGGCTCTACGCCAGTGTCGCCGATATTAGCCCGGCCCTCTACTACCCCTGGGGCCGTGCCCTGACCGGGCTGATGGGCACGCTGGGCGTGCTGCTCACCTACGGGCTGGCCTGGCGGCTCTATTCGCCCACGGTGGCCCTGCTGGCGGCACTGCTGCTGGCGCTCTTCCCGTTGCATGTGCGCGATTCACGCTACATCACCACCGACATTCCGGTGAGCGTGCTGGCAACCCTGGCGCTGCTGGTGTGCGCGCTGCTGATGCAGACCGGAGACGGGAGACGAGAGACGGGAGACCGGAGACGGGAGACAGGAGACGGGAGACAGGAGACGATCCGCGAAGGACGCGAAGGTTTCAGCACGCAGCACGCAGTTCAAAGCAACAGCTTCGTCATTCATAATTCATCGTTCATACTTGCGCTTGCCGCAGGCATGTGCGTGGGGCTGACGCTGGCGACGAAGTATACGCCCACATCGCTGCTGTGGCCGCTGGGCTTTGCGGTGGCCTGTGCAGCCTGGGCGCGGCCCACGGCGGCGGAGCGGTTGCGGGCCGGGCTGGGGCTGGCGCTCCTGGCGGTGGCCGGGGTGGGGTTGGGCTTTACGCTGGGCAACCCTTTCTGGCTGCCTGCCCTGCCGCAGCTGCTGAACGACACGGGCGGTGTGTTGCGCAACTACCGGGTGGCTCAGGCGACCTTCAACTGGGCCTTCTACTGGGGCATTTTCACCCAGCACGGCTGGCTGCTGGCATGGCTGGGGGTGGTGGGCACAGTTTGGGCGGCGCTGCGGCGCAGCCGGGCCGATGTGCTGTTGCTGCTGTTTGCCCTGCCCTATTTTGTGCAGATTGCCAATGTGCCGGTGGTGTTTTTTCGCAACGCCCTGCCGCTGCTGCCGGTGTTTTTTGTTTTTGCGGCGTTGCCGCTCGCATGGGTATTGCAGTTTGTAGATTGTAGATTGCAGATTACCCGTATCAAAATTGCAGCCTTTTCCGGGTTTGGCCTGCTGCTGGTGCTGCTGCTCTGGCAACCGGCGACGATGACCCTGGCCCAGAGCTACGGCCTGACCCAGCCAACCACCCGCATGCGGGCGACGGCCTGGGTGGAACAGAACGTGCCGACCGGCTCGCGCATCTGGCTGGAAGACCAGACGCTGATCCTGCCGCCGGAGCGCTACCGCGTAGCGGGCGGCTCCTCCATCCTGGGCCAGCCGCCGGAGTGGTATGCCGCCAACGGCTTTCAATTCCTGGTGGCCAATGTGTCGCGCACGCCCGCCGCCCAGCAAGATGAAGTGCGGGCGCTGGCCGAGCGGGCGGGCCAGCTCTTTCGTAGCAGCGAGGCCAGCTTTGGCGAAGAATTTGCCGTACTCGACACCGCCCGCCTGGCCAACGCACCGCCGCCCACCCGCGTAGATCGAGTGCTGAACAGCCAGGTGACGCTGGCGGCCTTTCAACATCCGCCGGAGGTGCGGGCGGGGCAAACGCTGCCGCTGGCGCTCTTCTGGCGCTGCACCGAGCAAATCTGGGAAAACGCCACCGTCTTCGTCCATCTCGTAGACGCACAGGGCAACAAGGTGGCCCAGCGCGATGTGCCGCCCTTGGAAGGCACCCGCCCCACCAGTAGCTGGCAGCCCGGCGAAGAGCTGCGCGACGACCAGGACGTGTCCATCCCGGCGGAGGTGCCACCCGGCGAGTACGAAATTCTGGTGGGCATGTATATTCCCGAAACGCTGGCCCCGCTCAACCCGACGCCGCTCTCGCTGGGTAAAGTGCGGGTGGTGGGGCCGTAGGGGAGGGTGAAGTGCGGTTATCGTTTATGGGTTTGGGTCAAAT
>JALONX010000090.1 GCA_025454695.1 Chloroflexaceae bacterium | reverse complement strand
CGGCGACGATGTCGCGCATCCGGGTCAGGTTCGTGGTGTTGTTGCCGCGCGTCTCGAGGGTCTCGATGACCGCTTCGGCCTGGATGATCGAGCGCTCGAGTTGGCGTTCGAGCTGGAGGAGGCGCATGCGCGCCCCGAGCCCGGTCGTCATCTCGTCGACGTCGTCATCCATCGTGGTGTTGGTGCCATTCGTCCCGTTCGTGCCGTTCCCGGCGAACGCGGCCGGCATGGCCGCGAGCGCGAGGACGGCGAGGAAAAGGAACGTCCAGAGTCGTCTCATGCGATGTGTCTCCCCAAAGCGTGCGGGCGCTTCGGCGTGTGAGGGAGGCGGTCGGAACGGGCTATAAAGCGATCCCGGAACCGCCGGAACGGGACCGGAACGAGGGCGGGAACGGTCGCCGTGACGTCAGCGGTACCGCTCTTCGAGCACGAGGGTGTTGCTCATGCCGGGTAAACGAAACGGCGGTAGCGTCGCCACCGTCGTGCTTTCCATTGCACGAACACCTTCTAGTGCCATAGTGTATACCTCCCGTAGAAAACAAAACCGTCCAGACGGTTGGAAAATAGCATACCGTCTGGACGGTTGTTTGTCAAGAGGGACATGAGAATCACGTGAGCATGCATGACTCAGCGTGCTTCAAATTGGTAAGATAGAATCGTATACTTACAATCGTCGTATCTGACGCCATCGTCGCCATTGATCCAACCAGGAAAGGTATTGCACATGGTTACTTCATTTCTTCCGGTTTTTGAACGCCAAAACTCGATTGATACTGTGCTTAAGCCCAAACACTTGCAAAAGCGAATAACGTCGAGTTGTGGGATCGAGAGCGACTCATTGATGCCATTCTTTCCGTCCAGAAGCAGGAAAAGCGGCGATCAGGGCAGGCTGTAGAACAGCCCGTAGCTGTTGTTTCCAACCAGGATACAATGCAGCGTTAGCTCTTCAAAATCAATTTGGGGTGTTTTTCAGGTCAAGCTTGTGCATCAGGTTGGTGTGGTGGGTTTCTACGGCAGCTGCGTCATCCAGCCCATGCAGCAATGCCAAACCTCTGCCAATGGCCCATACATCATTGGGCAGGCCCGGCAATCAGCCGGATGCTATCCCATCCCACAATGCCAGAATCGTTTCTACTGCCTGGGGAATGATGGCAGTCGTGGCGGGCGAGAGGGGTGCGCCCAGGGTGCATGTGTGGGCCGGAAGCAGCAGCTGCCATGCGGGTGGTGTTGCATTGTAGAGGGCAGCAGCCAGGGCCAGCAGGCCCGCTGGTTCGCAGCTGTGGGAACTGCGGCCCGGCGTTGTCGTTGCCGCAAGCGCCTGGGTCAGCAGCGGTGCAGCGGGGCTGGTCGCGACGTAGGCATCTACAAAAACTACTGCATCAGCCTCGGCAATCAGCGCGGCGTGTTCGGGCGCAAGCTGCCGCAGCGAGAGCACCCTGAGTCCAGGGCGACTCAGTGCGGCGCATGCCTCGGCCACCAGCCGCCCGGCTGCATCATCGCCCCGCAACTCATTGCCATAGCCCAGCACCAGGATCATATTTTTTACCGCAGAGACGCGGAGGACGCAGAGGAGGGGAATTGAGAGATGAGCATTGGGAATTGAGCATTGCACTCAATCTCCAATCTCTACTCTCCAATCTCTACTCTCTTATCAAAAATCTCGGCGTCCTCGGCGTCCTCCGCGGTGAAATGCTTACCGCGCTACATGGTCGAGCAGGTTGCCCGCTGCATCGAGCAGACGCACGTCGAGCAGCAGGTGTCCGCTGGCGTGGGTCGAGCAGCTCAGGCATGGGTCGAAGGCGCGGATGCTGGCTTCCATGCGGTTGAGTGCGCCTTCGGGTATGGTTGGCCCATGCACAAAGCGTTGTGCCACCTGTGTCACCGCCTGGTTCATGGCCGGGTTGTTCTGGCCCGTAGCGATGATAAAGTTGACCGCCTGGATAAGGCCGTTGGCGTCCACGGTGTAGTCGTGGAAGAGCGTGCCACGGGGCGCTTCGCTCACACCAACGCCAATGTACTGGTTCACCCCTGCCTCCGCCCGCAGCCGATTCGAGAACAGGTCGTCATCCTCCAACAGCTGTTCAATCCGTTCCAGGCAGGCCAGGATTTCGATCAGCCGGGCGTAGTGGTAGTAGAACGACGAGAGCGCCGGGGCACCCGCCCGCTGGCGAAACTCGGCCAATTCGGCCTCTGCCGCTGGCGTGCCCATGTAATTGCACACATTCAGCCGCGCTAGCGGCCCCACCCGGTAGGCCCCCTGCTGGCGGCCCAGTGGCGTGTAGAACGGCGACTTGAGGTATGTCCAGGCTTCCGTGGCTTCGCTGATGAACTCGCGGTAGCGTGCCCCATCAAGCTGATCACGCAGCACGCTGCCGGTTTCGTCTACAATGCGCAGCTTTTCGCCGTGATGTTCCCAACGCCCGTCGGGGCCAACCATGCCCAGAAACAGGCTCGGGACGTTGCCAAAGCTGGCGACTTCCGCTGAAAACCGTTCGATCAGCCCCTTAAATAGCGCGAGCGCCTGGTGAGTCGTTTGCAGGGCTTCAGGCAGCCGTTCCTGAAGCGCGGTTGCATGCTCGCGGCTCAGTGGTGAGCGCACCCCGCCCGGCACGGCCCAGGAAGGGTGAATTTTGCGCCCGCCCAGGTACTCGATAATTTCCTGCCCCAGCTGCCGCAGCCGAATGCCACCCCGAGCCAGCTCTGGCTCAGCCGCCATCAGCCCGAAGACGTTGCGGGTAGCCGGGTCGCTGTCCATGCCTAGCAGCAGGTCGGGCGCACTGAGGTGAAAAAAACTCAGCGCGTGGGACTGCACCAGCTGGCCCATGTTCATCAGGCGGCGCAGTTTCTCGGCGGCGGGCGGCACATCCGCCGCCAGAATCGCGTCGCCCGCCCGGGCCGAGGCCAGCACATGGCTGATCGGGCAGATGCCGCAGATGCGGGCGGTGATGCCAGGCATTTCCCAGAAGGGGCGGCCTACGCAAAACTGCTCGAAGCCGCGAAACTCGGTGACGTGAAAGCGGGCCTGCTCCACCTGCCCGGCGTCATCAAGGTGAATGGTGATTTTGGCGTGACCCTCAATCCGGCTCACCGGATCGATCATAATCATTTGCGGCATACAAACTCCTATAGTTCACCGCCGAGGACGCCGAGGACGCGGAAAAATTGACAAGATGACAAGATGACAAGATGGCCGGATAACTCGTAACTCGTAACTCGTAACTTCTGTCAATACCCAATCTCCTATCCGCTCTATTTCCTCTGTGTCTCTATGGCAGATACCTGGAGTGCTTCGCTGATGGCCGCCCGGATCGCTCCGGCGTCGGGTGGGCAGCCGGGCAGGTAGTGTTCCACCGGCACCACCGCATGCACCGGCGTGACGGTTTGCGTCAGCACCGGCACCACCCCGGCTTCGCGGGGCACGGGGCCATCGGGCGCACCCGCAGCGTAGACCTTGCGCAGCAGGTCGTCGGGCGTGCCGAACAGGTTGCGCAGCGCGGTGACATTGCCAGTGACGGCGCAGTCGCCAAAGGCGATCAGAGTGCGGGTGCGCTCGCGGGCCTGCCGGATGAGATGGAGGTGATCTTCGTTGGCAATGGCCCCTTCTACCAGGGCAATGTCCACCCCGTCCGGGTACTCCTTGATGTCCACCAGCGGGCTGTAGACGACCTCCACATGCTGGGCCAATTCAAACAGCCACTCGTCCATATCGAGCAGGGACATGTGGCAGCCGGAGCAGCCGCCGAGCCAGATTGTCGCCAGTCGTGCGCGTTGCATACCGTTTCCCCTTATTTCACCCTCAGAAGACGGAAATTGAGCAATGAGAATGAATTTTAATCCCTCATCTCCAATCTCCAATCTTCAAGGTAACATTCCTACCAGCGCTGGTTGCGCGCTTCAACGATAAAGCGTATCTTCGCTGAGTCGCGCTCCATTTCGCCCACGGTGACGCCACGGCGGAAGATGGCCCCGGTGGGGCAGGCCAGCACGCATTTACCGCAGGCGGTGCAACTGGTCGACTCGCCCCAGGGCTGATCGAGGTCGCTAATCACCCGCGAGGCAACCCCACGCCCGGCGATATCCCAGGTATGCACGCCTTCCACTTCATCGCAGGCCCGCACGCAGCGGGCACACAACACGCAGCGGTTGTGGTCAATCCCAAAACGGCTGTGGGTAATGTCCACCGCACAGGTAGGCGAAAGGTAATCGAATCGGACGTGGTACATGCCCAGTGCCCGCGCCAGGTTTTGCAGTTCACAATGGCCGTTGGCCACACACACCGCGCAGACGTGGTTCCGCTCGGCGAAGAGCAACTCTACCACCATGCGGCGGTACTGTTGCAAGCGCGGCGTTTCGGTCTGCACCTCCATGCCTTCGGCGACGCGGGTGTGGCATGCCGGTTGCAGCTTGTTGCTCCCGGTGATCTCCACCAGGCAGAGCCGACATGCCCCCACATCCGACAGGCCATCCAGGTGGCAAAGGGTCGGAATGGTGATGCCCGCGTCCCGAGCCGCTTCCAGCACAGTGGCCTCTGCCGGGGCGCTGACCTGCTGACCGTTGATGCTAAGCGTTCTGACTGACATAAGCTAAACCTTGTACGCTGTGGGAGCTGACCGAGCTGTGGGGTTGTGAGAGCTGTATCCAGTGCCGATTGCCCCCACAACCCCCACAACCCCTACAACCAATCTCCAATCGCTCATCTCCAATAACCCTAACGTGGGCGGAGGCGGCTTTCGTACTCCTCCGGGAAGTAGGTGAGCGTGCTGAGTACCGGGTTGGGGGCCGACTGGCCCAGGCCGCACAGGCTGGTGGTTTTCACCATGGCGCACAGCTCCTTCAGCAGGGCCACGTCGGCGCTGGTGGCATTGCCAGCGGCGATCTTCTTGAGCAAGCGATGCATCTGCACTGTGCCCACCCGACAGGGAATGCACTTGCCGCACGACTCGTCCATGCAAAAGGCCATGTAGAACGCGGCGACATCCACCATGTCGGTCTGGTCGTCCATCACCACCATGCCGCCCGACCCCATAATTGAGCCGACTGCGGCGAGCGACTCATAATCCACCGGCGTGTCAAACAGGTGGGCCGGGATGCAGCCGCCCGACGGCCCGCCGGTTTGCACCGCCTTGACGGTGGCACCATCGGGTGCGCCGCCGCCTAGCTCTTCCACAATCTCCCGCAGGGTGGTGCCCATCGGCACTTCGATCAGGCCGTTGTTGCGGATGTTGCCGGTGAGCGCAAACACTTTGGTGCCTTTGCTCTTTGCGGTGCCAATGCTGGCGTACCAGTCGGCCCCGTTGCTGATGATGGGGGCAATGTTGGCAAACGTCTCCACGTTGTTGATCAGCGTTGGGCAGCCCCACAGGCCATGTTCAGCGGGGTAGGGCGGGCGCGGGCGGGGCTGGCCCCGGCGGCCCTCAATCGAGGCCATCAGCGCCGTTTCTTCGCCACAAACAAACGCGCCCGCGCCGATGCGAATGTCTACCCGGAAGTTAAAAGCAGTGTCAAGAATTTGCGTACCGAGCAGGTCGTATTTTTTGGCATGCTGAATCGCTTTTTGCAGCCGCTGGATGGCCAGCGGATACTCGCCCCGCACATAGAGAAAGCCCTGGCTTGCGCCCACGGCATAGGCCGCAATCGCCATGCCTTCCAGCACCGAATGGGGGTCGCTTTCGAGAATGCTGCGATCCATAAATGCGCCGGGGTCGCCCTCGTCGCCATTGCAGACCACAAACTTGCGCTCGCCCGCTGCCTTGGCAACCGTAGCCCACTTCAGGCCGGTGGGGTAGCCCGCCCCACCGCGCCCACGCAGCCCGCTGCGGGTGATGGTGTCCACCACGTCGGCGGGGGTCATGTCGTGGAGCGCACGGGCAAGGGCCTGGTAGCCTCCAGCGGTGATATATTCGTCAATCCGTTCCGGGTCAATCTTGCCGCCGTTGCGCCGCACAACCAGCTGCTGGCGGGCAAAGAAGGGGTGGCGCAGGTTGCCACGGGCCACGCCCGGCGCGTCGCCGCCGCTGAGGGCGGCCACAATCGCCGGGGCATCGTCGGGCGTCACATACTCAAACAGCAGGCCGTCTGGGTCAACTTCCACCAGTGGCCCCTGGCCGCAGAAGCCCATGCAGCCCACGCCTGCCACATCCACCTCGTCCTGCAATCCGGCGGCCTGCACCGCTGCTTCCAGGCCTTGTTTCAGCAACAGCGAGTGTGAGGCCTGGCAACCGGAGGATGTGCAACAGTGCAGGCGAATGCGTTTGCGGGCGGCCCGGTTGCGTTCAGCAATCGCCTGAAGTTCCGTGGCATCCATAGGTGTTTACTCCAGCTTCACCCGAATCTCTGGTAGCTTCTCCAACAATGCACACACACGGGCCACAATCTCGTCTCGTGTCAGCCGACCAACCACATTGCCGTCGAAGACAACGGCAGGTGCAATGCCACATGCACCCAGGCAGCGGGCGGTGGCGATGGTGAGTTGATGATCAGGGGTTGTGTTGCCCGCCTTCACACCAGCGATCTGTTCGGCTTCCGCCAGCAAGGCCGCCGCACCTTTGACATAACATGCCGTGCCCAGGCAGACGGTGCAAGTGTGTTCGCCCGGTGGGGCCAGCGAGAAGAAGTGATAGAACGTGGCCACGCCATACACCCGGCTCAGCGGCAGGTGCAGGCTGCGGGCAATGTACGTCAGCAGGTCGGGCGAAAGAAAGCCGAAGAGTTCCTGGGTTTTGTGCAGCACCTCAATCAGCGCGTCCGGCTGATGTTGCTGCCGCCGCATGGTGGCTTCGAGGATTTTGTAGCGGTTGTCGCCGCTGGCGGCGGTCGTGGCCCGTTTTGGCGGGTGGGTCGTCACAGTCATTGTGGCCGATCCTTACATATATAATGCCACTGACGATGACCTAAGTATAGGTATATAACCGCACACCGATGTGAATAAATCTGCCCGCTTATGGTGGAGTTTAGCAACTAAGCCGTAGGCCTGGGGCAGTGGCCCGCTCATGTTGGCATAGGCCGTGGTTGGCCCCGACCAGACTGTGGGCACCAGCAGCAGCGCCGCCAGCCACATGGCAAAGGCCAAGATGAGCAGCCAGCCGCCCCAGAGCAGCAACGCCCGTTGTAGTTCCACCCGGTGTTCTCGCCACGCAGCTCAACCCATTGGCGCGAGCAACAGCTTGTGGAGAACGAGCCAGCCACCCACGGCAAAATAGAAAAAGCACAGCGAACGTTGCGTTCCCTGTGCCCTCCAATCGCAAAATTCTCCTACAACTGCATGCCAATCTCAAGCGTGGCGGCCTGGCCCTGGGCTGTGAAACACTACAGTTCACGCTTAGGGTAGCACGTCGTAGTGGCTGGCGAGAGCGGCAGCGCGGTTGCGTAGGGCGGTGCGCAACCACTGCGGGGCCAACGCTTCCGCATCCGTGGCGAGCTGCCACAGGGCCCATTCGGCGTGTCGCGAATCTTGAAAGCTCACCTCTAGCCGCAGCCAGCCATCTGGGTCGGTTGCTTCGGCGCGAACGGCCAGCGCGGTGCCCACCAACTCCTCCCGGCGTGTCGGATTCACCCGCACCAGCACGGTGATGAGGTCGCCGCCGGTGCGAAACTGCGTGCTGCGTTCTTGCCAGGCATGCGCCAGATCAACCCGCTCTGGTCGTTGGGCGGGTTCGGCGAGTTCCTCGGCGGCCAGCACCCGCGATAGGCGGTAGGTACGATTCGCGCCGGATCGTGTGGCCAACAGGTAGCACTGGTCACGCACGGTGACCAGGCCGATTGGGTCTACTGTGCGCCACGTTGGGGGCTGTTCCACCGCCGCGTAGTGAATACGCAGCTTGTGTCCGGCGAATACCGCACGCCGAACCTCAGCCATGATGGTGTCAGGCACCTCTTCAGCGACCAGCCGCCGCGAAAGCAGGTCAATCTCTGGATCAATGAGCAATCGCTCAGCCGCGCCAGCTGCCATGTGCCGATAGCTTTCGGGGAGTGCATCAAACACCTTGAGCATGGCCGAAGCGAGCGCCGAGCCGAGACCGACGACCTGCACGCCGCGCCGCGACCCGGCGACCAGCAAGGCGAGTGATTCCTCATGGTTCAGTCCGGTAAGCTCAGTTCGGAAACCGGGCAACAACGCGAAACCGCCGTGCCGACCACGTTCGGTGTAGATCGGTACGCCTGCTGCGGACAGTGCATCAATATCGCGCAGCACCGTGCGGGTGGAGACTTCTAGCTCGCGGGACAACGCCGCTGCGGATAGCCGACCGCGTCGGCGCAGCAGCAAAACCAGTGAAACCAATCGATCAGCACGCATACGAAAAGTATACCAGAATACACGACAGGAGATGTCGTGATTTGCCCGTAGACTGGTCACGACAGCGTCAACGCTGGTAGGCTACCGAACTGATGGAAGTACGCACGCTTTATGCATGAAAGGAACGAATGATGACAACGGAACGAACAGCAGTCAACCCGTGGATGTGGTCGGTGGAGATGGGATACAACCAGGGTGAGATCGTCGCTGGGCATACCCGAACGCTGTACTGCTCTGGGCAGGCCGCGATGGGTGGCGACGGCAAGCCTCTGCATGCCAATGACATGGCGGCGCAATTGGCGTTGAGCCTCGACAACCTGGAGGCTATCCTCAGTCAGGCCGATATGTCCCTTGCAAACCTCGTCCGGCTCAACGTCTACACCACCGACGTTGACCTCCTGTTTCAGCACTATGGCGTGCTGGCGTCGCGGTTGGGGGCTGCCAGGGTGGCACCGACTACCACGATGCTTGGGGTGACACGACTGGCAATTCCCACCCTCATGGTCGAACTTGAGGGGATCGCCGTTGGGTAAGGCAACAAACAATCCACAGATTACGCAGATTACGCAGATTTTGAAGACACCTCATCTGTGTAATCTGCGTAATCTGCGGATGAAAGCGACCTTGCGCGTGAGGAGAGGAGGGTGTTTGATGCTCCGAATGGCCACCATTGGGGTCTATGGCTTCGACGGCGCGACCTTCTTGGAACGACTGCGGCACGCGGACGTTCGCCTGCTGCTCGATGTCCGCCAACGCCGTGGTGTGCGCGGCTCCCAGTATGCCTGGGCAAACGCACTCCGGCTTCAGGCGGCCCTGGCTCAGGCCCAGATCGCCTATGAGCACCACCCCGAGCTTGCCCCAACCACCGAGTTACGCCAACTCCAGTACGCCGAGGATGCCCGCCAGGGAGTTGGCAAGCGCTCGCGGCGCGAACTCGCTGCCGAGTACACCCGGCGTTACACCGCTGAGATCCTTGATCTTACTGATCTCACAACGCTTGTGGCGGGGCTGCCAGGCACTGGCATCGCAGCGCTTCTGTGTGTCGAGTGCGACCCGGAAGCCTGCCACCGTTCGTTGATTGCCCAGCGGCTGATTGAGCAACACCAGGTCATCATCGAGCACCTGCGCCCGTTGTGAGGCGGAGAGACCTTACACACAACATAGCCACAGAGATCACAGAGGGCACAGAGAGCATTACGTCTTTGTGCCCTCCTATCGCTAAGAATCTGTCTGAAAAACCTCTCGCAAAGCCTGCCCTGAGCTTGTTGAAGGGGCGCAAAGCACACAAAGGTGTGCAGATGAACGTGCTTGAGTTAGCCCTTCGCGATCTTTGCGGCGTTGCGAGCGCCAAAAAATAATCTTTTCTAATTGCTCATCGCCAATCGCTACAACTGCACGCCAATGTCGAAGGTGGCGGCGTAGCCCTGGGCCGTGGCGGTCGGCGTCACCAGCAACTGGCTGCCGCCGCGTCGGTAGATGCCATCGCCCTCGTTGCGCACGCTGCGCTGGCCCCGGCTGTTGTAGGGGGCCTGCGCAAACACGGTGTCGGTCACGCCGTCGTCGAAGTAGAGCTGCGAGGTGAAGTCGTAGACCTGGCCCGCCGCGTCGGTTGCCCGAATTTTGAAGTGGATATGCACCGTGCGCCCTGGGTACCAGCCGGGATAGATGGTAGTGAAGCTGGCGCTGCCGTTCGCGTCCGTTGTCTGGTAGCCGCGCAGCCACTGCTGGCCGACTGTGTTGAAGCTCGGGTCTTGCACATCGGAATAGACGCCCGCTGCATCACAATGCCAGATATCCACAGTTGCGCCGCTGAGGGGCGCACAGCCGCCGCTGCCCACCTGCGAAACGTTGAAGGTGAGCAGGAGTGGCGTGCCCTGCTTCACACTGCCGCTGGCCGGGTCGGCACGAATGTCGGCGCGGTTGAGCTTGTCGTCCACAAAATACGGCCCTTCCGCCTGCTCCGGGCGCACCACACACGCGGGCACGGCCCCGCTGGCGGCGACGCTGGTGTTGGCCACGGCGGCAGTAGCCACCTGAGCCTCGGCGGTCGCGGCCAGGGTCGGGTTGGCTTGCATGGCGGCAGCGCTGGCGGCTTCCAGACTCACGGCGGTGGCAGCGGTGGAGACGCTAGCCGCTGGCGTGGCAACGGGCACGTTTGCCCCCGCAGCGCAGCCCGCCAGCACGGCAGCAGCGGAACTGCCCAGCAGCGCCAGCACCTCCCGCCGACTCAACACGCGGCCAATTGGGCGATCATCATTGTCCATACCTGTACATCTCCTCACCCATAAGCATTTGTGACAGAGTGTGTTCGCACTTTTAGTATACCAGTGCCTTCTTCAGCAATTGTGAAGAAGTGATGTGAGGAGGATGAAGCTCGACTCAGCGGGGCGTGCGGTATGGCCCCAGGTAGCGCTGCACCAGGTTGAGGTCAAATTCGTTCTGCAGGGCGGTGCGGGCACCCTCGGCGGTGGCGGCCAGGGCGTGGCCCACCTGGCGGCAAATGGCATCGGCCAGGAATTGAGGGAGGGGTTCTTGCAGGTTGTTGGCCCGCAGAGCGCTGCGAAAGGTGCTGAGCATCGCGCCCAGCGGCTCGCGTGCGATCAGGGCGGCGGGCAGTTCCAGCCGGTAGGCCGGGCCAACCGCGTCGGGCCGGTAGTAGAGCACATAGAGCTGGCCGTAGCCATGCTCAATCGCGCTGCGCTGCTCGCGGAAGTTGTCCGAAAGCTGCGAACGAGTCCCCGTCAGCAGGTGGGGCCGATCCTGACGGATGAGCGAGACCGGCAGCGAATATTCGCCCGCGTTCAGCACACTGCTCCACAGCGTGCGGTCGGTGATGGTGCCGCTGAGGTGGGGCGCAAGGGTGGCTACATCGTTGGCCGAGGTGGCCGATTTGGCATGGGCGATGACGCGGCGGCATTCCAGCACCAGCCGCCAGTCCTCATCGGCAAAAAAATGGTGCAGCAGGGGGCGAAACGCAGCCCACCAGGCTGGCGGGTTGCCACCCCGGTGATCCTGGCCGTAGCGCACCAGCAGCCGGTTAATCTCCAGCAGCATGGAGTAGAACGAGCCATCCAGCACAAAGAGGCCGCTGCTGGTGGCGCGCACCCGCCGGGCCAGCAGGCGTAGCTCCAGCACACAGCGCAGGCCGCCAAGCATGCCGTCCAGCTCTTCCACAGGCGGCAACAGCTGCACCAGCACCTCCTGGTCGGTCAGCGTGTCCTCTTCCACGGCGGCGGCGGCAATCGCCGTAAAGGTCGCCCCGGCAGCGGGCATCGTCGCATGCGAACCATCCACCGCGCAGAGCCGCCGCACCGGGCCGTTAGGAGCCGGGCGAATGCGCCGATCCAGGGCCGCCCGCAGCCGCTCCCGCTCGTCGGTCAGGCTGTGCAGCGTGGCGCGGCAGGCCTCGGTGCATGTGGTGATGGCTGCCAGCACCGCTGCAGGCAACGCCGCCGTCCCTAGATTGGTGTAATCCTCGCTCATACGTGCGATTATAGCACGGATTTTCGAGAACCGAGAACCGGGCAAACCAGGGCCAATGCGGGAAATACAGGAAATTACGCTAGTAATCTGTAAACAACTTCTTCTCCAATGAAGTCTCGTTGTCACCCCGACCGCAGGGAGGGGTCTTCAGCGCCTGGCCATGCAGATTCCTCCCTACGGTCGGAATGACAGCGCGTTGCATTGCGTGCAAAAAGACTTCGTTGTCAGTGTACTAGTACGGTCAGAACAATTTCCCTTATTTCCTTTATTTCCGTTGTTTTTGGCCCTTCGCGTTCTTCGCGTCTCTTCGTGGATCAATTTCGGTCGTCCGCCAGCCTTGTTTCAAAGGCGGCCAGGGCGGCGGTGAGCTGTTCCTGGCGAATGGCGGCGGTCATGTCGCCGCGAGTCCGTTCCAGCACCGCCCGTAGCGCGTCGGTGGTGCGGCGCAGCCCGCCGGTAATGGCATCGGGGTAGTCCACCGTCACCAGCATGCTGTAGACTTCGTCCATCACGGCCAGCAACGCCTCGCCCCGCTGCACCTCGCCCCGCCGCAAGCCATCGAGAATGGCCCGCC
>JALONX010000089.1 GCA_025454695.1 Chloroflexaceae bacterium | reverse complement strand
TTCATTATCATTCCGACCGCAGGGAGGAATCTGCATCGCTGTCCCCGCCGCTGCGCTGGGTCATTCCGACCGCAGAGAGGAATCTGCATTGCAATGCGCTGAAGACCCCTCCTGCGTCGGGGTGACAACGATCTATTCGGGGTGACAACGATTTTCGTTGCAAACACGCATCGTTTGCAAAATTCATAATACATATGTTTTTTATAAGCATTATCACTTGTCCGGCCCCGGTCTCCGGTCACCCGCCTGCCCTGAGGCATCGAAGGGTCTCCGGTCTGCTAATCGTCACTCGCCACTCGTCCGGCCCCGGTCTCCGGCCTGCCCTGAGGCATCGAAGGGTCACCCGTCCCCGGTCTCCCGTCAGGTACTCGTCACTCGCCAAATCCCACCCCGCCAATGAGTTCGGCCAGGCGCGTTTGGCTGAGCGAATCACGGGGCAGTGGCGGCGAGACCCGCCCGCCAAAAAACACCAGCACTTCATCGCTGTACTCCAGAATTTCGTCCAGATCAGCGGTGGCAAACACCAGGGCCGTGCCGCTCGCCCGCCGCGCCAGCAACCGCTCCCAGATTGAACGGGCCGAAGCTACATCAAGTCCCCGCGTGGGCTGTTCCAGCAGCAGGCCAGTGCAGCGTTCGGGCAATAGGGCCAGCATGGCCCGCTGCTGGTTGCCACCCGAAAGGGCCAGCAGCGGCGTGTCGGGCGTGGCTTTGATGTTGTAATCGGCAATGGCGGCACGGGCCTGCGTGGTGGCTGCTTGCCGATCCAGCAGCAGGCCGCGCCCGTTTTGCAGCACCAGGTGATCGGTGAGCGACAGCGAGCCAACCAACCCCTCCGCCATGCGGTCGGCGGGGAGGAACTGCACGCCCGCCCGCCGAAACACCTCCGCGTGAGCGCCGGTCACGTCGTTGCCGTTGAGCCAGAGCCGCCCCGCCGCCGGGCGCAGCCGCCCCGAGAGCAGCCGCAGCAGCAACTGCTGGCCGCTGCCTTCCAGCCCCGCCAGGCCCACCACCCGCCCGGCAACGAGGCGCAAGTTGAGGTTGGCCAGGGTCAAAATCCCCTCGCGGAGCGTGACGTTATCGAGCCGCCAGACCGGGGTAGGAGGTTGGAGATTGGAGTTTGGAGATTGGAGATTGGAGATTGGTTGCTGCAAATCGCTAATCTCTGATCGCGTATCGCCCATGTTCTGGCCAAACATCAGCTCCAGCAGCCGCTCCTGGGGTTGGGGCATGGCCATCTGGCCCGCGCCCATCACCCGTCCGGCCCGCAGCACGCTCACCGTGTGGCACAGGGCAGCCACCTCATCCAGCTTGTGCGAAACAAACAGAACCGTTTTACCCTCGCTGGCGAGCTGCCGCAGGGCCGCAAACAGCGCCGCCGCCTGCGCCGCCGTAATGCCAGTGGTCGGCTCATCCAGAATCAGCACCTGGGCACCACAGGCCAGCAGCCGCATGATTTCGAGTTGCTGGCGCTGGCCCACCGTCAGGCTGGCGATGGGCGTGTCGGGCGCAACGGGGAAGCCAAGGTGTTTGGCGGAATTAAGCAGGGCGCGGCGGGCGGCGGCCAGGTTGGGTAGGGCGCGGCGGGGGCTGGCGCAGTAAAAGTTTTCCAGAGCAGTGAAGGCGGGCACATCCAGCGGGTCTTGATGCACCATGCCAATCCCGGACTGCAAGGCCGCATCGGGCGAACCGAGGGCGGTGGGGGTGCCGTTGAGCCGAGTCTCGCCCCCGTCGCGGCGCAAAAAACCAGAAAGCACCTTCATCAAGGTGCTTTTGCCCGCGCCATTCTCGCCCAACACACCATGAATCTGGCCTGCGGCAAACGAGAGGCTAATGCCATCGTTCGCCCGCAGGCTGCCAAAGGTTTTGGTGAGGTTGTGGACAGTTATTTCCATAGTGCCTCTCGCAAAGCCGCAAAGCTCACAAAGGGTAGCAGATTGACGTTCCCCAGCGACTCCTTTGCGTCTTTGCGCCTTTGCGAGAGATGAAGTCGTGTCACCGTGTCACGGTTTACGGCGTGCTCTGGCCTTCGATCCCTTCAAGCAGCTTGGGCATGTACCAGATTTGCTCGTCGGTGGCCCTGGCGTCGGCTGCCAGGAACTCAGTGCCGTCCTGGAACTTCAGTGGGCCAGTGAAAAGATTGACACTATCATCGGCCAGGCTGGCGATGAATTTGTCGAGGTTGGCCTTGTTATCGGCCAGCAAGCCTGGGCCGGGCACAAAGCCGATACCGCTCGTGTCAACATTATTCAGGTCTTCCCAGTTCGGGCCGAACCACTCCCATTCCTGCTTCCAGTTCCCGGCTTTCGCCGCTTCCAGCACCCGCAGGTACGACGGCCCCCAGTTGAAGATCGGCACGCCCAGACAGACGGCGGGGGCTTTGTCGCATGCGCCCCGGAAGTCGTAGGGCACCGCCCAGACTGTTTTGCCAGCTTTGGTGGCCTTGTCGGCCTCCACCAGCGCCTCGGTCGTATCAATCCCGGAGATAATCACGTCGCTGCCGCCGTTGATAAAGTCGTTGGCCACCTTGGTCGGGTCAAGCGTGACACCAGGAATGTTAAACCAGAAGCCGATCCATGTCACTTTGAATGTGAGCTGATCGGCAGGCTTTCCGGCAATCTCTGTCCAGCAGTGGCGGGCACCCAGAAAGGCCGAGTTCACCAGTCGGCGGGTCTCGTCGTTGATCAGCGGGCCAAGGTAGGAGATGTTGCCGGTGCTGCTCTGGAGCGCGGCGGCGCACCCGGCCATCATTTTGCCATATTCCATGCGGCCCATAATGTTGCCCAGGTTCGCTGGCGCTTTGCCGGTAATCACATCATCGCCAGACGCATGAATAAAGGTCACTTCGGGGTGGGCCTTGGCCGCCTCGCGGGTGCCATCCTTAAAGTCGTCCGAGTTGGTGATGATAAACGTTGCGCCCTGGCTCACCAGTTCATCCACCACCTGCTCTACCTTTACATTGGGGCGGTCGGCGGGGTTCACCTTGTCCACATAGATGAACTTGGAACCGGGAATCTTGCTTTCCACATACTTGGCCGACTCATAGTGGGCCTGGCTCCAGCCGCCATCGTTGATGGGGCCAACCAGCACCATGCCAAAAATGAACTCGCCGCCAGCAACCGGGGCTGGCGCGGCGGTGGCTGCCGCTGGCGCAGCAGTGGCTGCCGCCGGGGCGGCGGTGGCTGCTGCCGCAGCCGTTGGAACCGCCGGGGCGGCGGTGGGTGCAGCGGCAGGCGTTGTGCCACAGGCGGTTAACACCGCCCCCAGCAGCAGCGCCACACTTACAATCCAGGGTCGTCGTGTACGGCTCATCGGTCGGAAACCCTCCTCACGTAGCTTGTGGACAAATGTCCAGACGGGAATCTGCGGGGCCGCATGGCCCACAAACAACAAACACGGGCATCGAAGGATTCGACGCCCGTGTCGAGAAAAGCATGGCTGAAAAAGCGGCTACGTTGCACGCAGAAAGCCACCTGAAGTACCACTACTGGGGAACCGCACTCTATTAAGACTCTGTTATGCCGTTGGCGGGAAGTATAGCGCAGGGGTAAGGGGTTGTCAAACCTGAACGACGCAAAAGGATAGCGGCTATTGACATAGCAACTAGCCGTATGATACATTTAACCTGCTTTTCACCACTGCCCTGCACTTCAGGTCTATACGCTCAACTAACACTGGCAAGGCTAGCAGTGTTGGCACAAGGAGGAGACAATGATGCAGAAGCTGCTGCGCCCCATTTTTCTGTTGATGATCCTGGCTCTGGTTGCCCTGGCCCCCAGCGTTGCCGTGCGGGCCAACAACAATGAACATGCTACAAACGCCCAACCCGCCACTATCACCATCCAGGCGGCAGAACTGGCCCGTTTCCAACTGACGGATGCGGCCCGTGTTCAGCAGTACACTGCGGACGCCACCGCTCGCTGGGCCAAAGAGTTTAACGCCGTGATTGACCCGGCAACGCTGGCGGTATACGACCTGCGCCCGCTGATGGGAACGCCTGGCGAACCGCTGATTGCGATCTACCCCAAAGATGAATTGCCTTCCACCGTGACCATGATCACAAATCCCGATGGTACAATGACGGTGCGGAGTTCGGTGTCGGTGAGTGCGGTTGCGCCACCGAAACCGGTCTACCTGCCCGCCGCGGCCTTCCGCGTCTACCTGCCAGCGGTGCAAAAGCAGATCACGACCAACCAGGTGTGGGAGCAGACGAACTTCAATTGTCGTGATGACCCCGCACAATATGGAATCATGTCGAGCTGCTGGTATACCTACCGTATGCTGAATGATAGCGACCCGAACCGTGACTATTGGGCATTGAAGCAGAAAGCCACTGTTCAAACAGTTTCTGGTTACGCATTAACGATGGCTTCGGTTGCTTCAAAACCTATCGTCAGAACCGGAACAATTGACACCGTAAAGTGGTACGGATGGGAGCCAGGCCAGAGTAGGGCTGGCGAGTGTATAACAGTCACTCTCATCCTCACTCCGTTTGGTATTGGGGCCGAACTGCCCATAAATATGTGTGAAAGCTGGGTTATTGATAAAAGTCCATCAGTTCCTGGTGAATTCAAGACAACCTGGAGGATGTTTCCCGCCATGGTTTTGTACTATCCCCATTCGCGTGAAGTTGGTTCGGTGATCGCCATCGCAACTGCACCAGGACAGGATGTCGGATGGGATTTAACTAAAGAATTCCTGGGTGAGTGGAACCCACCATGATTGCTGGTGAATGCACTCCCGTTATCTTTACAAGGTCGTATTATGGCGTACTACTGGTACCAGGGAATGAAGTAAAAAGCGAGGTCTACAATGTGGACAAAGCAATACTGGTTTTGGCATCTTTGGGTAGTAGTCACGTTGTTGCTCATCGCAGGCTGCTCCTTCATCCCCGGCAGTACTCAGCCCCGCCGTGCCCCGCAAACCATCACCCAGGCCGAGGCGGAGGCATTGCTGATCAAGGCACAGGAATATGCCAAGGCCCAGGATACAGTAAAGTTGTGTGAATTGAATGGCTTCCCACAAACGTCACCGACTTCACTGTGTATGGATCACATTAACATGCGGGGTGGGCTGGCTGGCATTCCATCCGATCCACCTCGCATTGTGGATACGTTTGTGATGGATGACATCCGTCACGCCAATGGTACCATGACCAGCGGTGGACGGGTGCTGGTGGTTGAAGGTGTGGATGGACTGGGCAAGTCTTACCGTTCCGAATTCTTCGTCACCCCTGCCACTGAACCGGGGCCACTGGGCAACTGGCTCAGAGTGCCGTTCCCAGTCTACTGGTCGGGGGTGCGGGTGTCCGGCGGCAACCCACGGGCTGGCCCCGGCAACTCCATCCGCGAGGAGGTGCCTGCCGTTGCGCCGACGGCCACTCCGTAGGGCGTTGACACTTCAGAGGTTGGAGATTAGCGTTGGCACGACTAATCTCCAATCTCCCATCCCCAATCTCCCATCCCCAATCTCCCCAATCCAGCCGTGTTACAATAGCGCCAGCATAGTTTTCCCCTGCAAACCCAAGGAGCGCACCATGTCAGGTACGGTCGGCTTTGTGGGCCTTGGCACCATTGGCGAACCAATGGCGGCCAACCTGCTGCGTAAAGGCTTTTCGCTCACCATCTGCGGCCACACCAACCCCGCCCCGCTGGAACGGCTCGCCGCCCAGGGTGCCACGGTGGTCGCCAATCCAAAAGAAGTTGCCACCGCCACCAGCATTATCGTTACATGTGTGCCCGACGCGCCCCAGGTTGATGAAGTTTGCCTTGGTGCCAACGGACTCATGCAGGGTGCAAAACCTGGCACGATTGTGGTGGATTGCAGCACCATTGCGCCCACCGCCTCGCAGCGCATTGCCGCCGCCCTGGCCGAAAAGGGCATTCATTTCCTGGATGCGCCGATCAGCGGCGGGCCGCCCCGTGCCGCCACCGGCGACCTGGCGATTATGGTCGGCGGCGAGGCCGAGGTCTTTGCGCGTGCCCTGCCCGTGCTCAACGCCATGGGCCGCAGCGTGACCCACGTTGGCCCCAGTGGCATGGGCGAAGTGGTGAAACTGGCCAATAACCTCATCGTCGGCAACCTGATGATAGTGCTGTCCGAGGCGATGACGCTGGCGGTGAAAGCGGGGGTAGACGCCGCCACCGCCCGCAGCGTGATTATGAACTCCTCTGGCGCGAACTACCTGTTGGAAACCTGGGCCGCCAACACCATGCTGAAAGATAGTTACGACCCCGGCTTCGCCACCACACTCATGCAGAAAGACCTGGGCGCAGCCCTGGACACCGCCCGCTCGCTGGGTGTGCCGATGATGCTGACGGGCCTGGCCTACCAGTTGTATGAACTGGCCGAGGGCGCGGGCGACGGGCGCAGCGACTACAGCGCCATCAGCAAGCTCTACCAGGACACCGCCAACGTGACGATTGCCACGGGAAAGAGCCGAAAATAGAACCAAGAACCGAGAACCAAGAACCGTTGCTTGAGACTCTGGTGGTTCTTGGTTCTTGGTTCTTGGTTCTTGCCAGAGAGAAAGCTATGAACCGCACCCAACTCATCGAGGAGTTACGGCGAATTGTGGGGCCGCGTGGGCTTGTGCATCGCCAGGAAGACCTGCTGACCTACGATGCCGACGGCTGTGTGATGGACACGGGCGAGCCGCATGTGGTAGTGGTGCCCGAAACCACGGCCCAGGTTGCCGCCGTAGTGAAGCTGGCGGCGCGGGCGGGCGTGCCAATTGTGCCCCGTGGTGCGGGCACGGGTCTGTCCGGCGGAGCCACGCCCATTCAGGGCGGCATTGTGGTCAGCACCGCCCGCATGGACAAGGTGCTGGAGGTGGATGTGCGCAACGGGCGTGCCCGCGTCCAGCCCGGCGTGATTAACTTCGAGCTTTCCCAACAGCTCAAACCCTACGGCTACCAGTTCGCCCCCGATCCGTCGTCGCAGAAGGCATGCACGGTGGGCGGCAATATTGCCAACAACAGCGGCGGGCCACACTGCTTAAAATATGGCATTACCGCCAGCCATGTGCTGGGCCTGGAGGTGGTGCTGCCCAGCGGCGAGGTAATCTGGACGGGCGACGGCACGCCGCAGACGGCGGGCTATGACCTGACCGGCGTGCTGACGGGTAGCGAAGGCACGATTGGCCTGGTGACGGAAGCCTGGGTGAAGCTGACCCGCCTGCCCGAAGCGGTGCGGGTGGTGCTGGCCCTGTTCCCCGACATTGCCGGTTCCTCGGCCACTGTTTCGCAGGTCATCGCCAGTGGCCTGCTTCCTGCCGCGTTGGAGATAATGGATCGGCTGGCGATCAAGGCCGTGAACGACATGTACAAACTGGGCCTGCCTGAGGCGGCGGGGGCAGCCCTACTGATTGAGGTGGACGGCGTGGAAGACGGGCTGGACGAGTTGCTGCATGAAATCACCGCCATCTGCCAGCGCAACGGTGCGCTTGAGGTGCGCCCGGCCCGCACGCTCGACGAGCAGACCCGCGTCTGGGCCGCCCGCAAAAACGCCTTCGGGGCCATGGGCCGCCTTGCGCCGACCTACTATCTGGTGGACACGGTGGTGCCCCGCACGAAGTTGCCCTACACGCTAGAGCAGGTCGGTGTGATTGCAAAGGACTACAACTTGCCGATTGCCAATGTTTTTCATGCCGGTGATGGCAACCTGCACCCGCTGATTCTCTTTGACCGGCGTAACCAGAGCCAGAACCAGCGGGCACTTGAAGCGGCGACTCAGGTGATGCATGTAAGCATCGAACAGGGCGGCGTGATTAGCGGCGAACATGGCATTGGGGTGGAAAAGCAGGATTACATGACGCTGCTTTTTAGCACCGATGACCTGGCGGCAATGGCAGGCCTGCACCAGAGTTTCGACCCACTCGACCTATTTAATCCGGGCAAGGTCTTTCCCAAGGGCAAGGGCTGCGGCGAATTGGCGGCCCTACGCCGGGCGGGGGTGGAGTGGGGCGCGCTCAAGGCCGCGGGTATGATGTAAGGCTCACAACGGAACGAAGGTGTCGCCTTTGCGAGAGTATAGTGCAGAAAAAGACTTGACACGAAAACGGATAAAGTGTATACTGCGAACAACGAAAAAAGAACAAACATACGGAAGGAACGGCCATGGTCACCGAAGCAACCCTCAACACCAAAGGCCAGCTTACCCTACCCAAGGCCATACGGGAACAGCTGAACCTCAAAACCGGCGACAGAGTCCTGTTTGTAGTACGGAATGGGCGGGTCGAACTCGAAGCCGTACACGGCAGCATCCTTGATTGGTATGGCAGCATCAAACGCCAACCTGGCGTCGGTATGATCCGCGAAACGCCTGCGGCCTACAGCACAGCCGAGCCGGAATCCACCGATCTTCAGCGCGTGCGGGAAGCCGTGCGAACAGCGATTGCGGCAGAGGTGGTGCGTGAAGGCACGGCTGATTGATGCCAACATCATCCTGCGTTTTCTGCTCGGCGATGACGCAGGCCAATCGCCCCGCTGTCATGCCCTGTTTGCACGGGTAGAACAGGGCCACGAAACGGTGTATCTGCCGGAAGTGGCCCTGAGTGATGTCATCTGGACGCTGCGTAGCTACTACAAATGGCCTAAACCCCAGATCAAGCAGTTTGTGCTGGCGCTGCTAGCGATGGAAGCGCTCACCATGCAGCGCAAAGCGGTGGTATTGACGGCGATTTCCTTCTTCTGCGACTACAACGTGGATTTCTCTGATGCGCTGATTGCCGCCGAAGGCCTTGAGTTGGGGCTGGTGGAAGTCTACACCTTCGATAAGGATTTTAAGCGCTTGCCTGGTATCGTGCGGTGTGAACCAGAAGAGTGAGGCCAGCGATGGAAACGAACCAGCTGCTACGCCACCTGAATGAATCCGTTGGGGCGGAACACGTGACGGATGAACCGACGGCCTGCGCCCCCTTCAGCGTGGGCGGGGTTGCCCCGGCGCTGGTGGTGGCCCCAGACAGCATTGCCGAGTTGGCCCAGGTGCTGGCGGCAGCCCACGCGGCCCAGGCCCTGGTGGTGCCCTGGGGCGGCGGCACCAAGCAGCGCATGGGCGGGCGACTCGCGCAAGCGGCTACTCCCCTGCTGGTGGTGCGCACTCAGCGCCTCAGCCGCATTGTGGAGTATGAACCGGCTGACCTGACCATTTCGGTGGAAGCTGGCATCAGCATGGCGGGGCTGGCGGCAACCCTGGCCGAACACAACCAGATGCTGCCGGTGGATGTAGCCTTGCCTGCCCATGCTACGCTCGGCGGGGTGCTGGCCACAGCGGCAGATGGGCCACGCCGCCTGGGCTACGGCACCATGCGTGATTTGCTGATCGGCATTCAGGTGGTGGAAGCCACCGGACGGGTGAGCAAAGCGGGCGGTATGGTGGTGAAAAATGTCAGCGGCTTTGATATGATGAAGCTCTACCTGGGCAGTTTTGGGAGCCTGGCGATCATCGCCAGCGCTAACTTTAAGCTCATCCCCAGGCCCCGCGCCGCCGCTACCGTGTTGTGTAGCTTCCCGACGTTGGAAGCCGCCTTTGGCCTTGCCGACGCTATTCAACAGAGCCAGTTGAACCCGGTGGCGGTAGAGTTCCTGAGCGGGCTGAACGAAACTGCTGCTGACGCCTGCCAGCTTGCCGTGCTGGCGGAAGGGTTGCCTGCGGCGGTGGAGCGCCATGTGCGCGACGTAAGCCAGATGGCGGAAAAAGTTGGCGCGGTGGAGGTGCAGACACTGCGCTTCGATGATCACGCCGCCTTCTGGCAGCGCATCAACGATTTGCCGCAAGTGGCGGAACTGGCCCCCGGCGAAATGGTACTGCGGCTCACCTGCTTGCCCGCTGAGATGGGTAGCACCCTGGCCAATGCCGCCAGCCTCGCCAGCCGTGGGGGCCTGAAGCTGTTGACCGATGCCCGCGCCCTCAGTGGGGTGGCCTACCTGCGGCTTGCGGGTAGTGGCTGGCAACCCCTGCAAGACTACTACAACGCACTCGTCGCCCGCTGGCCCAACCTGGCCGTGCTGGCCGCCCCCGCTGATGCTCCCGCCAGCCTGGCCGGTTGGGGCCGCGACCCGGCGGGCCTGGCACTGATGCAGCAGATCAAGCGCGAGTTTGATCCGCAAGGGAGGCTCAATCCTGGGCGCTTTGTGGTGTAAAGCCTTTCGCCAAGGCGCAAAGCGCACAAAGATGTTGCAGATAGACATTCGTGCGCCAGTCTTTTACCGCTTTGCGTGAGCTACGAAAACAACCCTTCTAGACAGCGTCAAGAAACGTCGTGCCAGGCACGGCGTTTTTATCATGACAACCTTCGATTGATGTTGCAGCAATCCCCTTGACTTTTGCGAGATTTGCACTACAATCATCGTAGTTGAGTAACTACGATGATTGTAGTGATTTTGATAGTACACTCATAAACCCTGCTGACCAACTCTCGCTATCACACCTGAGTTCGGGATAGGCACGCGCACCCGCAGTAGCATCCTGAGTAGGCCACCCCCATAATCATGCCTATCAGCCAGGTGTCCGACAGGCCGTATCGAAGGATGCGGATCGGTGGCACGATCCGCATCCTGAGTAGGCCCGGAGAATCGCGGGCAGATGGACGGATGTCGGGGGCCTACTCAGGATGCTGCACCCGCAGTGTTCCCCTAGAGCAGGCGTCCTGCCGACCGTATCCGCCGGGTGAGTCGGGTGCCCTCCTCCATCGTCTAGACCGAACTGACGTTATCACGATTGTTTTTGCCTAAACTAGTAGCCTCTCCTGGCCCTGGCAATAAGGCCCTGTCCACCAACTCTGTTTTTTTGCTTGTTATCGTAGTTATTTAACTACGATAACAACACGAAAGGAATTCTACGATGAAACACCTGCTCCATAATCGTCCGCTGCTCATTATTGCGGCGGCTGAGTCCATTAGTTCGCTTGGCAGTTGGGTCACGCTGATGGCCGTGTTGTCGCTGGTGGTGTTTCGGGGCGATGGCACCGTGGCCCAGACCAGTGGCATTTTGCTGGCGGGGCTGCTACCGCTGCTGATCTTCAGCCCGGTGGCCGGCTGGCTGGCCGACCGTTTTGACCGCAAATGGCTGATGATTGGCAGCGAACTGCTCTCGGGCCTGGTGGTGAGCGGGTTGTTTTTCGTCGAGCGGCTGGAGTTTATCTACGCCCTGCTGGCCTTGCAGGCCGCATGCACCGCCGTGATGCTGCCCGCCCGCCAGTCGGCGGTGCCGCTGCTGGTGGCGCGTGACGAGTTGACCCGGGCCAACGCCCTGTTGCAACAGCTGTCGAGCCTGGTCAGGATTGGTGGGCCACTTTTTGCCGGGCTGCTTCTGACCGTGCTTGACCCGCACCAGGCAATTCTGCTTGATGCATTGTCGTTTATGGTCTCCGGGACTATCCTGAGTCGCCTGCCGTCATTGAAAGGGGCGATAAGCACAACGCTTCAGGAAAATGGTGGCGTGCAATCTGAGTCGAGCGAAACGCTCACGCTGTGGACGACGCTGCGAACCACGCCACTGCTGGGGCTGCTCTATACCGTTGCGTTTTGCGCTGTGCTGGTCATTATCAGCTTCAACCTTTTCTCATCCATCGTTACCCGCGACATGTTGCAGAGCGACCAGCGGCTGTATGGCCTGCTGATGGGTGCCATCGGCCTGGGCACGCTGCTCGGGGCGCTCTGGCTGGGGCTGCGCAAGCGCGGCGGCGACCCCTGGCGCGATATGTTTGTGGGCCTGCTGCTGATGGGTATGGCCCCGGCTGCATTTGCTGCCCTGGCCTGGGTGCCGAACCTCTCCCTGGCGCAGCTGCTGGTCAGCACCGCCTGCCTGGTGGCCGGAGTCGGCAACGGCCTGGCGCTGGTGCAATCGGGCACACTGCTGCAAACGCTGGCCCCGCAGGCCGTGTTGGGGCGGGCAGGCGGCGTGCTTCAGAGTATAATGGTGGTAGGGCAGCTTACCGGGCTGGTGCTGGTGCCGCTGGCCGTGCCGGGCCTGGTGTCAATCACGCTCTTTTTTGCGGGCGCAACCCTGGCGCTGTGGCTCATTGCTGCTGGCGGCGCACTGCTGCGGCGGGTGTGGAGCAAGCCGCCTGCCATGCAGGCTTTTACCACGGAAGGCGCGGAGGGTGCCCTGCCCCTCGACAAGCTCGGGAACCGCGAAGTCGAAGGGGGCGCGGAGGTACCTACGAGGTGACAATGAAAACATACTTCTTCATTTGGACACGCGCTGCCGCAGCAGCCACCGAATGAATTTGGCGTCTGGAAGCCCAAAACACGCTCATGAGTTTTAAGGAATACATCGGGTATACGCGCATGCCGTAGCCCTGAAGGGCGCGGCTCTCATGTGCGAAGCCCGCCTACGCGGGCTATACCGGATGT
>JALONX010000800.1 GCA_025454695.1 Chloroflexaceae bacterium | reverse complement strand
TGCCGGTGACGGTGTGGACTCACCGCTGGCATTTATTGAACTGCGGCACTGGGGCGGGGCCATGGCCAGGCCGGAACCGGACGCCGGGCCTGCCGGTGCCCGTGACGTGCCCTTCTCGGTGATGGCCGTGGCAGCATTTCAACCCCACGAGCGGGAGCGGGTTGAGGCCTATGTTGATGGGATGGCAGCTCGCTTGCAGTCCTATGCCACCGGCGGCTCGTTCCTCAACTTGCAGATGGATCGCAGCCGCACACGCACGGCCTTTACCCCGGAAAACTACGCCCGGCTGGTGCAGGCCAAGCGCAGCTGGGATGGCGACAACTTCTTTCGGCTTAATCACAACATCGCGCCAGGCGAAAAGGAAAGGACTCAACAACCATGATAAAGATATTAGTAACCGGTGCGACCGGCAACGTCGGCTCGCAAGTGGTGCGGGCGCTTCAGGTGCGTGGGGTGCCCGTGCGGGCTTTCGTTCGCAATCCTGATGCGGCAGCAAAGCTTGGCAATGTCGAACTGGTGATTGGTGATTTCGCCGACTCAGCCGCGTTGCGGCGGGCCATGGAGGGCGTAGAGCGGGTCTTTCTCACCTCCGCCGATGGCCCCGACAAGGTTGCTCACGAGCGGGCGGTGATTGACGCAGCAGCTGAAGCTGGCGTTCAACTCCTGGTCAAGCTGTCCACCGTCCACGCCCAGGCTGAAGCTAAACTGCCGACGTTTGCATGGCACGGCGAGATTGAGCACTATCTCCACCGTTCCAACGTCCCAGCCGTCGTGCTGCGTTCGACCTTCTTTATGACCAACCTGCTGATGAACGCTGGCATGGTTGCTGAAACAGGCCAATTCTTCGCGCCTGCTGGCGATGGCCGTGTGGCGATGATTCACCCTGCCGACGTTGCGGCAGCGGCGGCGGCGCTGCTCAGCGGCGGCGGCCATGTGGGGCGCACCTACGAAATCACGGGTGGCAACGCCATTACCTTCGCTGACGTGGCCCGTGCCCTGGCGGCGGTCATGGGGCGATCGGTGACGTATGTCAATGTTCCGCCAGAAGCGGCACCGGCAGCGTTCCAGGGCAGCGGCCTCCCAGAGTGGCTGGTGACCCAGTTGCTTGGCGTGTTTGCGCTTATTCGCCAGGGTGCCTACGCAGAAGCCAGTGAGTCCGTGCAGATGCTGACCGGCCAGCAGCCCCGCACCATCGGCGATTTCGCCCGCGATTATGCTGTGGCCTTTGGGTTGCGCTAATTTCTGGTGCCTGCGCTGTTGTATGGTATGTATGCATCTTCATCAACAATGGCACAACCTGAGGAGAAACCCATGTCGCACACACCCGAAACCACAACCGACAAACCCACCTGCCGCATCGTCCGCCCCGGCGAGACCTACGACGGGCAGCAGGGCCTGACCTACTTCGCCGGGATTGCAGCGGAAACGGTTGGCTCGGTGGGCATCTGCATGCACATGGTGCGCATACCGCCGGGGGCCTGGGCCAACGCCCATCTCCACGCGCAGCACGAAACGGCGATCTACATGCTGAGCGGCGAGACCGAGATGTGGTACGGCGAGGGACTCGAACAGCACCTGGTGTTGCGGGCGGGCGAGTTTCTGTACATCCCGGCCAACATGCCGCACCAGCCGTTTAATCCAACAACGAGTGAAGCCGTAGCCGTGCTGGCCCGCACCGACCCGAACGAACAGGAGAGCGTGCGGCTGCTGCCCGAGTTGGACGGGCGGCATCGTCCATCACGCTGATTGCAGATTGCAGATTGCAGATTGCAGATTGACCTCCCAACAAAAACCGGGTAGTCCCAGGAGAAGAGTTTAAGGCCATTGCAATCTGTCATGTCAAAGCTGTTTGAAAAGGCCGTTGTGTCGTTCGCGCAACGTCGCAGAGACATGAAGGAGGCGAAAAGGCGTGTGATCTGCCATCCTTCTTCTTGGTGCCTTTGTGCCTTTGTGAGAGCTTTTCAGATAGTTTCTCAAAGATTAGGAACTCCCATGTATGACTTCGTCGGACTCGGTATCCTGATTGCCCTCATCCTGCTGTCTGGCGGGCTGGCCTGGTGGGCCTGGCGAGCGCGGCGGCTGTGGATGCGGCTGCTGGGCGGCATCCCGGCCACGCTGCTGGCGTGTACGCTGCTGGCCGCCTTCGGCCTGGCGCTGGTGGGCTACCAGAAGGTGAACCGCGTCTACCCTAACCCCGTGCCGGATGTGCAGGTTGAACTGACCCCGGAGCGCATCGCCAGGGGCGAAAAGTTCGCCCGCACCTGCGCCGGGTGCCATGCGCCGAATAGCCAGTTTCCCATGGTGGGTAGCAACTTCATCGCCGAAGGCCCGCCCCTGGGCACGCTCTGGGCACCAAACCTGACCATGGCCCAGTTGCGCGATTGGAGCGACGGCGAACTGATCCGCGCCATCCGTGAGGGCATCGGCAGAGATGGTCGTTCGCTGATGATTATGCCCTCAGACGCTTTTAGAAACCTGAGCGATGAAGACGTGCAGGCCCTGGTGGCCTACCTGCGGAACCAACCGGCGGTTGAGCCGCCCTCACCGCCCAGGCAGATCAACGTCGTCGGAGCATTCATGTTGGGGGCGCTTATTCCCGATGCCTTTTTCACGGCCCAGCCAGCCCTTGCGGGGCCAGTGGAGGCACCGCCCGCCGGGCGCACCCCGGAATATGGGCGCTACCTCAGCAGCCTGGGCTGCCAACACTGCCACGGCGCAGATTTTCAGGGTCTGCCGCATACAAACGAGCCGCCCGGTGGGCCAAGCCTGCGGGCCGCTGCCCAGAACTACAGCGAAGCCCAGTTTGTGGCCATGCTGCGCACGGGCACCCGGCTCGATGGCTCGCGGCTCAGCGCGGAGATGCCCTGGCCAGACCTGGAAAAGTTCAGCGATGATGATTTTGCCGCCATGTATCTCTATTTTCGTGCGCTGAAGTAGGCGACCCATGACACTTCCATCAATCTACCGCTCTGCTGCTGGAGAGCAGGCCGTGCTGGCCCACTACGATGCAGCCCTGGCTGCGTGGCCGACGCCATATACAACGCAGCACGTGCCCACCCGCCACGGTGAGACTTTTCTCATCGCCAGCGGCCCGCCCTCGGCACCACCGCTGCTGCTGCTCCACGGCGCAACCGCGAACGCCACCATGTGGGCCGGGGATGATCGGGCTGTCGCAAGGGGGCTGGGCGGCGCTTAAGTAGTCTGTTCACGACGCTTCTTTGTCAACAATGACCCGCGTTGTCATTCCGACCAGCGGGAGGAATCTGCGTGGCCATGCGCTGAAGACCCCTCCCGACGGTCGGGGTGACAACGAGCCTGCATGGGAGAAGACGTTGTGTACAGACGATTAAGTCTGCGGTGGCGCACCCAGTATAGGTCAGGGCG
>JALONX010000088.1 GCA_025454695.1 Chloroflexaceae bacterium | reverse complement strand
CAGCCATCGTCGCGCACGGCGATCTCGCGCAGGCCGCCGCCACGGGCCTCCACACTGATGCGGCGGGCACCAGCGTCGAGGGCGTTTTCAAGCAGTTCCTTCACCACCGAGGCTGGGCGTTCCACCACCTCACCGGCGGCAATCTGGGCGGCAACGGTTGGTTCTAGCACACAAATCGGCATACACGAACCTCTGTGCGAACATCTGTGTGCCCTTATTGTACCACAGCCTCTCAGATTTTTCACCGTGGAGGACGCCGAGGGCGCAGAGAACGCGGATAGTTTTACCGTAGAGACGCAGTAGTCTGTAAAATAAGTTTCCTTGTATTTTGTTTTGTGTCAGCCACCGAATGAATTCGGCGTCTGAAAGCTCAAAATACGCTGAAGAACTTCACATATTAAAACGGGTATACGGTCACGCCGTAGCCCTAAAGGGCGCGGCTTGTCTGTGCGAAGCCCGCCTTCGCGGGCTAGAGCTGATGTAATTTTTAATCTTCATAAGCGTGTTGTTCTGTACATACGAGAAAACCTCGTTTACGAACTACGCAGAGGGCGCGGAGAATAAAAAATGTGTATGAGACCTTCGCGTTCTTCGCGCCCCTCGCGGTTAAACAAATCTCCGCGCCCTCTGCGGTGAGTCTCATTTCTCCCGGAAGGGCCAGGCGATCTCCAGCTTTTCGACCTGGCTGCGGTCAAGGTAGATCTCCCAGGGCGGGCCGTCAATGGCATAGCCATGTTGCTCCACCCACGCGTAGAGGGCGTCGTAGGGCTCCAAAATGGCCGGGAACTCACACTGCTCGCCGGTGATGGTGACACTGGCCAGGCGGGCGGCGGGCAGCACACGGGCCGTCACGCCAGCGGTGGGGGCAATCGCCCGGGCCAGTGGCAGGCACACCTCCATCGGGCCGTTGTCGTCGGCATTGACGGGGCCGTGGTAGATGCCGAAGGGCGCGCCCACCACCTGGCCACCATGGGCCTGGGCAAACGCTTGTAGGGCGGGAATACTCTGGTCAATATGCTCCATCAGTTTATCCACCAGCATATGGCGGCTGATGCTGATCACGGGCAGGGCTTCACTGCTGCGAACACGGATATCAAAGGTCATGGTTGGTTCCTCCTGGTTCAACTGCGCAAGCAGTTCACGGCTGATACGCTGAACCAACGCCAGTTGTCTTTCCATCTCGGCCTGGTAGCCTGTGATCAGGGCAGCAGCTTCCGCAGGCGAAGCCGCCAGCACATGGCGGATCGTCGTCAGCGGCATGGCCATGTGCCGCAGCAGGCGAATCCGGCGGGCCAGGGCGATCTGGTCGCTGTGGTAGTAGCGGTAGCCCGACCAGGGATCGGTGTAGGCCGGCTTCAACAGGCCGATCTGGTCGTAGAGGCGCAGGGCTTTAATGGTAAGCTGGGCTGCCAGGGCAAAGCTGCCGATACTCAACAGGTTGTCTGGTCGCTGATCCATAGCCAGAGTATAGGGCCTGCCCAAAGGGGAGAGTCAAGGGGTGATACAGGTGGCAGGTGGCAGGTGGCAGAACGAGGTTGTGATGCGTGAAACGTGAAACGAGATGCGTGCTACGTACTGCGTACTGCGTACTGCGTACATTCGTGGAGAGCAAACTGCCAACTGCACACTGGAACTGCTGGCTTCCGTCTCCCGTCTCCGGTCTCAGCTGCGCTGAATGATCGGAATCACCCCGTTGGAGGCCAGGTTGTGGGCGTAGCGGGTGGTCTCCGGCAGGCGGTACTTGGTGACGCAGGCCATCACAATCTGCACCGCTGCCGCCATGCCAACCCGGTGGCCCGGCGAAACGTAGACTGGTTTGGTGCCGGGGCGGCTGCGCAGCACCACCCCGATCTGCTCGCCACGGTCGGTGAGGGGCACATGGGCACCACGCTCGTCGGGCAGGGTGGGGAAGTGGCCAACCAGCAGCGACTTGGCACAGCCAATGGCGGGGGTGTCGGCCAGCAGGCCCAGGTGGCTGGCGATGCCGATGCGACGGGGATGAGCGATGCCCTGACCATCGCAGATCAGCACACCGGGCTGGACTCGTAGCTGGGCCAGGGCATCCAGCACCACTGGCACCTCACGAAAGGAAAGAAAACCGGGGATGTAGGGGAAGGTCACCGGGCGGCGGGCCAGGGCATAGTCCAGTGGCTGGAGGCCGGGGTAGCTCAACACCACCACAGCGGCCCGGGCGATGGTGTTCTCCTCCTCAAAGCCCACATCCACCCCGCTCACCGTGTGCAGCTCGCCGAAGTCATCTTCAATGCGCACCTGACTGCGGAGCTGTTCCTGCAGGGCAGTGGCGTCCTCAATCGTGGTAGGCCATTCCATGGGGATTGCAGATTGCAGATTGTAGATTGCAAAGTTGATCTGCAATCTGCAATCTGCAATACTTTAGTCAGAGTAGCGCTCTTCTCGCCAGGGGTCGGCGTTGTTGTTGTAGCCGTAGCGCTCCCAGAAGCCCAACTTGTCGTGGGCTAGAAACTCCAGCCCCCGCAGCCACTTGGCGCTTTTCCAGAAATATTTTTTGGGCACCAGCAACCGTAGCGGGAAGCCATGTTCCGGCGTCAGCTCCTCGCCCTCGTATTTGTAGGCCAGCATGGCCTCATCGTCGAGCAGAATCTCCAGCGGCACATTGGCGGTAAAGCCCTGTTCGCAGTGGGCCACCACAAACTTTGCCGTGGGCTTGAGGGGCGGCACATGCTTGAGAAATTCCTTAAACTGCACCCCTTCCCAGGTGGTGTCGAGCTTGCTCCAGCGCGTGACGCAGTGAATATCCATCGTCACCTTGATGGTGGGCAGGGCGCGGAACTCGGCGAAGCTAAAGCGCGCCTCGCCCTCCAGCTCGCCCCAGACTCGCACATCCCAGGTGCTTTCCAGGTCGGTGTAGCTGGGCACACTGCCATAGTGCAACACCGGGAACTTTTCCGTCACATACTGGCCCGGCGGCACCCGCTCCTCCGCCCCCGGCGGGGTGCGGTCGTGTTTCTTTTTAAAGGCGTTAAACATGGAGACTCCTCGCGCCGTAACGGCACGGCGCATCTGTCAATTGGAAGCGGCAGTGCTGGACACCAGCCGCTCAATTTCGGCCAGGTCGGGGGCCACTGCCACCATGTGGATCAGATTTTGTAGCCGGTCAGGGTCAGTGATCTGGCGAAGTTGGCGCGAAAGCAGCAGCGGCGCGTTGGGGAAGCGGGCCGCAACAATATCTTCAACTGCCAGTTGCAGGCGCTGGTAGAGTTGCTCATGCAACACGGTGTTTTCCTGCAATAGTGATGCTCTTTCCTGTTCCAATGCCTCAATCTCTTTTTCCATATCCGCCGTTAGCAGAGAAATGAGATCGCTTGCCATAAGCCGCTCCCTGGTTACAAGTTGAAGAAAACGTTCCGCCTCAAACAGCGGCTCTGCAAAAATGCCCAGTGCTGCCAGCAACTCGCTCTGGGCCGGTGGCGCTACCTGGCTGAGCAATAGCTGTGCCGCCTGCTCCACCATCGTGGCTGTTGCGCCCGCCATCAGCGGCGAGAGCGTGACCAGCCCCGGAACGCCGCTCGCCAGAGCCGTGGCCGCGTCTAGCTGCCACAGCCGCACACAAGAAAAACGCACCTGCCAGCCGCCGACCTCGCCCACGTCCTGACTGATGGTGTCGCCCATGTCGGAGCCAGGCGTGAGATAGATCACTGTCACCCGAACGGTGACTTTGTTACGGCCCTGGCCCAACCATGCGGCATACCAGAGCGTGCGCCAGAGAAAGTCTTTATCCGGGTAGCCCTGCCATTCAATCAGGTGCAAAAATTCGTGGCCGCTGGCGTCCCGCAGGCGCAGCACTGTGTCCAGGCTCTTCTTGCTCGCTGGCAGCTCCAGCGTTTCCACCCCCAACACCTCAACCCCCGTCAGGCCCGCCAGCGCCAGAATGTCCTGCGGGCAAACACGGGTGAGGCGCTTCAGTGGCAAATCGGTCTTCATAGCCTCAAGTATATCACACCAACGCTCTGCAAAGGCTCTCACAAAGGTAAGTATGCAAGTGAGTTTGTGAAACAACTTTGCGTGCTTTGCGCCTTTGCGAGAGCCAGACACTCATCCATTCAGCACTTCTGTCGCGTCCTGAATCAGATAGCGGTAGCCCTGCTCGGTGAGGAAGAGCTGCCGGTTGGCGGCAAAGTCCTGGTCGCGGGTGTCGCGGGTGACAAGTGTGTAGAAGTGGGCCGGGCGACCGTCGCCCTTGGGCCGCAGCACCCGCCCCAGCCGCTGGGCCTCCTCCTGCCGCGAGCCATAGGTGCCACTGACCTGAATGGCCACATTGGCGTCGGGCAGGTCAATGGCAAAATTGGCCACTTTGGAAACCACCAGCAGCTTCTCCTCGCCCCGCCGAAAGGCATCATAGAGCCGTTCCCGTTCCGCCGTTTTGGTTTTGCCGGTGATCAGCGGTGCGCCGGTACGGTCGGCAATCTTCGTCAGTTGCTCGATGTACTGGCCGATGATCAGCACATTATCATGCTGGTGGCGGCGCAGCAGTGAGTCCAGCAGCTCCATCTTGCCGGGGTTCTCCGCCGCAATGCGGTACTGCACCCGGCTGTCCTCGGCCAGGGCGTAGTCCATGCGCAGCTCCGTCGGCAGGTTCAGGCGCACCTCCGTGCAGATAGCCTCGGCAATCCAGCCCTGTCGTTCCAGGTCACGCCAGGGCACGTCGTACTTCTTCGGGCCAATCAGCGAAAAGACATCGCTTTCGCGGCCGTCTTCACGCACCAGGGTTGCCGTCAGTCCCAGGCGGCGGCGGGCCTGAATCTCGGCGGTAATGCGGAAGACTGGCGCGGGCAGCAGATGCACTTCATCGTAGATAATCAGCCCCCAGTCGCGCTCCTGAAACAGACCCAGGTGCGGGAAATCCTGCTCCGACAACGGGGCCGGTACGCCCTCCCCCTCGTCGCCGTTGGCGCGGTGGCGGCCATGGCGGTAGCTCATAATCTGGTAGGTGGCCAGGGTAACGGGGCGAATCTCCTTCTTCTCGCCGGTGTACTCGCCGATCTGGTCGGGCGTAAGGTCAGTTTTGTCGAGCAGTTCCGTTATCCACTGGCGCACGGCCACGGTGTTGGGGCAGAGAATCAAGGTGTGGCAGGCCAGTTCAGCAATCGTGGCGATTCCTACCACCGTTTTGCCTGCGCCACACGGCAGCACAATCACACCGGAGCCGCCCCGGCTGCTGCCCGCTTCGTAGAAAATATCCACCGCTTCCCGCTGGTAGTGGCGCAGGTCAAAGCTGCGCCCGCCCACGGTGATGTCGCGCATGGCCAGCGGGAGCTGACTGCCCTCCACGTAGCCCGCCAGGTCTTCGGCGGGGAAGCCCAGCTGCACCAGCGCCTGCTTGATATGCCCACGGGCCGCCGGGTCAACCAGCAGGGTGTTAGCATCAAGCTGGGCCACCAGAAAGGCCCGACAAGCTTTGTTATGCCAGACCTGGGCGATCAGCGGGGCATCGTCACTGGTCAGCACCAGGCTTTTGTCGGGCCGCCGCTGCAACTTGAGCCGCCCGTAGCGCCCCATGTAGTCGTGGATGTCGGCCACGATGTTGGGCGGCAGATCGAACTTGGCGAATGCATGCAGATGGCCAATGATCACCTCGGCAGGTTCACCGGCGGCGGCGGCGTTCCACAGCGAAAGGGGCGTGATCTGGTAGGTGTGGATAAACTCCGGCGACTTGACCAGTTCTGCAAAGCGGGCCAGGGCATCGCGAGCGGACTCATAGCGCGGGTTGTTCACTTCCAGCAGCAGGCTGCGGTCGCTCTGCACAATCAGCGGGTTCTCAGGGGTATACGGCATATTCAAGTAACGAGTAACGAGTAACGAGTAACGAGTAACGAGTAACGAGTAACGAGTGTGTGATAGTTGGCTGCGACGGTTTCAGTATAGCACACTGAACACAAAAACGAGACCGGCACGTATGGTATCGTGCCGGCCTTGTCAAACATTCTTTATGCGATTTTAGTAAAGATTGAAGCGGAGCTTTGGTACAACAGAAGGCCCTGTGCGAATTTCCAATCTCCAATCTTCAATCGCTACTCGCTCCGCCCTATCGCTTCCGCAATACCAGAATCGCTCCGGCGGCAATCATCAGCGCCGGGAAGACAAAGTCCATTGAAAGACCAATCTGATCAAGCAGGATCAGCCCGCCGATGCCGATAAGCACTGCCCCCAGCCCCTTCCAGTTGCGGGCGCGGCGGGGCGGCGGGGCATAGGGCGGCACCTGCGGCGGCACATACTGAGCCGGATACTCCGGCGTGTCAATGCGCAGGTTCACCGTTTTGCCCGTGTTGGCATCCTCGGGCCGAATGGGCTGGCCAGTCAGCGGATCAAACCGGTATTCCGAGGGTGCTGGCGGCTGCTGGCCATAGACACCCGGCCCACCCTGGCCCGCCTGCTTGCCCCCGCTGCGCTGCCCGGCAAACATCTCACGGGCTTCGCGCCCCATCTGGGTCGCCTCCTGACCAATCTGCTGACCAATGCGCCCGACTTCTTCGCCAAACTGTTGGCCCAGGCGAGCCACCGTCTGGCCAAATTCCTGGCTGTTTTGCTGCACCGACTGCTGGTAGGGCAGGTGGGTTTTTGGCATCAGCAGCCATAGCAACAGGTAGACGGGCAAGCCAAGGCCACTAGTTAAGGTTACCAATACAAAAATAAGACGCACAATCACCGGGTCAATATTAAAATATTCGCCCAGCCCACCACACACACCGGCCACCATTACTTCAGTGGTGCTGCGCGTTAATCGTGGTTGCATACCAATCCTCCAAACATCTGAAACGTAGCATCTGTTATTCACTGCCCATAGGACGACGTGGTACACAAAAAGTTGCAGCGAATTTTAAGGATGTTAAGGAGGGGATGTAATGAGAGCAGGTAGTTTGCAGACAGCAGTTAGCAGTTGGCAGAACGCATCCTGGCAAACAGTAGCGCCGCAATAGTTGCGGCGCTACTGCCAACTGCAAATCGCCAACTAAACTACGGCTTCGGCGTGCAGAGCTTAAAGAAGCCCCGGTCGTTGGCCCGGTAGTCGTATTCGGTCTCGCCAACCTTCAGCTTCACATGGTAGCCATCGGTGAGCACCTGAAGATAGTTCATATCTGGCTCGGGGCAGCCCAGCGAGCCGTCGTTCCATGTCATAAATGCGCCCATCGTTTCCACCATCGTGGCCGGGTCGGCCCCGGTGCGGCTGGCCAGGTCGGCCTTGATCTTGGCCATCAGGTCGGCGGGCACTTCGCCCGTGGCAGCGGCGGTGGTGTCAGTTGGCACCATTGGAGGGACGGTGACCGCGCCACCGAGCGGCGGGCTGGTGGGAGCAGTGGTGGGATCTGCCGTAGGCTCTACCGTGGGAGTTAGAACTACCGTAGGAACAGTCTGTGCGGTGGGGCTTGGTGCAGCGGTAGCTGCCGGGTCGCCGGTTGGGGCCGGTGGGGCGGTGGGGTTTTCCTGAGCCGCCGGGGGCGAGGTTGGGTTGGTGGGTTCGGCAGCACTCTGGGGCTGGCCACAGCCGCTGAGCAGCAAGGCCAGCAGGGCCAGGGGCACAAAGGTTATAACGAGTGATCGCATAAGCTCTCCTTTCACACACGCCAGGGCGACGTGCAATCGAATACAATTGGCGCTACTTCTGGAACGCGCCGTGGGCGAGAAAAGTTCCCATCCCGTGCTATACTGTACCATCCATATGGTGTTGCATGGGAGTGTGATCCAGTGAACGATCGTACTATTTCGCTGCTGCTACCAGTGCAGAATAGCCCTGAGCGGTTGTCGGCCACAGTGCTGGAAGCGCTGGCCTGGCTGCCCCGCCACTGCCGCGAACTAGAAATTATTATTGTAGACGATGGTAGTAGCGACGGCACCACCGCTGTGGCTGCCCAGCTGGCCGCCACCTACGATCCAGTGATGGTGATCCGCCAGGGCCAACCCAGGGGCTACAGCGCCAGCCTGCTGGCTGCATGGCGGGCCGCCCGAGGCGACACGCTGGTAGCCTTTGATGTTGCCGGGGCCGCCCGCTTGAGCGACCTCGCCCTGCTGTTTCCCTACGCCGATAGCTATGATATGGTGGCCGGGCGCTACCGCAACGGTGATGAAGGCGGCGTTGCCGACAGACTCATTGCCCAGCTGGCTGGCCTGCCCCTGCACGATAGTCGTTGCCGCTTCTGCCTGTTGCAGGCTGACCTTGCCCACCGCGTTGACATAACTGCACTACACCCGCAGACCTTCACCGAACTGCTGGCACGGCTGGCATGGGCCGGGGCCAGCCTGCACCATGTGAGTGTACCACAGGCGCGCCAGCAGCAGGCTCTCCCCCCAGGCGAACGGCCCCGGCTCTGGGCACTGCTGCTGCTCTGGCTGGAGCTGCAAGGCGGCCCGGCCCCTGCGACCTGGCGGCAGCCGGGCCTGGTGGGGGCGCTGCTGGCTGTGGCCATGGCATGTTTATGGCTGCTGCGCCGCCGCTATGGCAAGCGATAGGGGATTTTGGATTTTAGATTTTGGATTTTAGAGTTCTTCCGAGATGTTGAAGGACTGCCCAAAGCTCAAAGACTCAGGCCAGGGAAGAATGTTTTTTGCTCTTGTAAAGCCACAAAGGACTGGCACAGCCGTGTCTATTTGCAATTCTTTGCGTTGCGAGAGACGTTTGTGCAACCGGAAGCGAATAACCAGCGTCCTACGTTTTAGGCATAGACTCTGCATGAAGCAGAAGAAGGAGATCATTTATGAGCGAACCAAACACCAAAGGCCCTGATCAGACGCCCTCAAACGCGGATTTAGGAACGGAACTGCGGGAGCTGGGCCAGCAGATTGAGCAGGCCGTGCGCCGCACCCTGGAAAGCGAACAGGCCAAAAACTTGCAGCGCGATATTTCCGCCGGGATGCGCGAAATCGGTACCCAGTTGCAAGCCGCTCTTCACCAGTTGCGCGAAGACCAGCGAGTGCAGAACCTGGCCGAACGGGGCCAGCAGGCCTTGAACCAGGCCCGCGAAAGCCAGGCGGTGAAGGATTTTCAAGACGCTCTGACGCGGGGCATTTCACAGCTCAACGCTCAGTTGACGGCTTACATTGAGCGGCAGCAAACCGGTGGCACCGGCAGCACTGAGACGCCCTCCGCCACTAGCACCCAGCGGGTGCCGATTGAACACGAGCCAACTACTGGCGAGACCACCCGCCTCGACCCGAAAAAGGACGAATGGTGAGCGTTAGGGGTTAACGGTTAGGGGTTAGGAGTTATTTGCACTGAGCTTCATTGATTTCAATGAATATAACCCTTAACCGTTAACTCCTAACCCTTTGATTTCCATGAACCTAACCCCTAACCCCTACCCATTCTAACGACTATGTGCGGACGATTTACCCTTCACACCAGCGGGGCCGCTGTGGCACGGCAGTTTGAACTGGCCGAGGTGCCTGAGCTTGCGCCCCGCTACAACATCGCGCCGACGCAGGATGTGCCGGTGGTGCGGGCGGCTGAACCAGGTCGGGCGCTCCACATGCTACGCTGGGGCCTGATTCCCTCCTGGGCTAAAGACGCCAGCATCGGGGTCAAAATGATCAACGCCCGGGCCGAAACCCTGGCCGAGAAGCCCGCTTTTCGCACCGCCCTGGCCCGGCGGCGCTGCCTGGTGCTGGCCGACGGCTTTTATGAATGGCAGGGCAGCGCTGGCAAAAAGCAGCCCTTCTATTTTCACATGGATGACAGCCAGCCCTTTGCCTTTGCAGGCCTGTGGGAACGCTGGCGCGGGCCGAACGATGCCGTGGTTGAAAGCTGCACCATTATCACCACCGAGGCGAATGAGTTGCTGCGCACCGTTCACGACCGCATGCCGGTGATTCTGCCGCCTGAGTCCTACGCCCTCTGGCTCGACCCGGCCATGCACGACGCCGGGCCGCTGCTGAACCTGCTGCAACCCTTCCCCGCCGAGGAAATGGCCAGCCAGCCCGTCAGCCCCCTCGTCAACCGCGTCACGAATGATGGGCCGGAATGTATTGCTCCACTTCAGATGCGGAGTGTATAAAACCTACTGCGTGCTGCGTACTGCGTAATACGTAACTAGCAGCGACTTCATTGCACACAGCATAGATTGCGTATTACTGCATTACGTTTCACGCTTCACGTCTCACGCATCACGCTTCACACCTCACGCCGTTCGCCGCTCGATCCGCGCCCCAAGGGCCGTCAGGCGCTCTTCGATCCGTTCGTAGCCCCGGTCAATCTGGCCGATGTTGTGGATAACGCTGGTGCCTTTTGCACACAAGGCTGCGATCAGCAGGGCCATCCCGGCCCGAATATCGGGGCTGGGCATGCCGTCGCGCTCGCCATAGAGCTGCGACGGCCCGACCACCACCGCCCGGTGCGGGTCACACAGCACAATTCTGGCCCCCATGCTGATCAAGCGATCGGCAAAAAAGAGCCGGTTTTCAAACATCTTCTCGTGAATCATCACGGTACCACGGGCCTGGGTCGCCACCACAATCGTTGAGCTAATAAAATCGGTGTTGAAGCCGGGCCAGGGGGCCGAGTCGATTTTGGGAATGGCCCCATGCATGTCCTCTTTCACCACCAGTTCCTGCTCGCCCGGCACCACAATATCATCGCCCTCGTCGCGCCAGGCCACGCCGAGCCGCCCCAGGCCAATGCGGGTCATGCGGTGTTCACGGGGGCGCGCCCCGGCAATGCGCAGCTCGCTTCCCGTCACTGCCGCCAGGCAGATAAGCGAGCAGACCTCCATAAAATCTGGGCCGATTGTGTATTCGGCCTGGTGCAACCGACGGACGCCTTCAATCTCCAGCAGGTTAGTGCCGATACCGCTAATCTTCGCGCCCATGGCATTGAGGCAGCGGCAGACATCCTGCACATGCGGCTCCGAGGCGGCGTTGGCGATAGTGGTGTGGCCTTCGGCCAGCACCGCTGCCAATACGGCCTGCTCGGTGCCGGTCACGCTCATCTCGTCGAGAAAAATGTCGGCCCCCCGCAGCCCATCGGTGCGCAGCACGTAGCTGTGAGGTGTGACCTCAACCGAGACGCCCAGCGCCCGCAGGGCCACAAAATGGGTGTCGAGCCGCCGCCGCCCGATCACGTCGCCGCCAGGCCGTGGCAGGGTGACATGGCCTCGTCGCGCCAGCAGCGGCCCCGCCAGCAGCGGCGAGGTGCGAATTTTGCGGCACAACGCCGTGTCGGGTTCCTCGTCCACCAGGCCATCGGCCCGGATGGTGTAGGAGTGGTTCGAGAGCCGTTCCACATGGGCCCCCAATTTTTCCAGCAGGGTGAGCTTGGTGCGTACATCGCCAATGTTGGGGATGTTGTGCAGCGTCACCGGCGCATTGCTGAGCAGGCTGGCGGCAAGCAGTGGTAGGGCGGCATTTTTGTTGCCAGAAGGGGTGATCGTACCAGACAGGCGGTGGCCGCCTTCAATCACAAACTGCTCCATAGTGTCGTTGTTGTCCTTTACGAAGCGGAGGAGTTACGAGTTACGAGTTGTGAGTTACGAGTTACGAGTTACGAGTTACGAGTTACGAGTTGTGAGTTATGAGTTGTGAGTTGTGAGTTGTGAGTTGTGAGTTTGCTGCATCAGAAAATCACGCAGTGCGCAGTACGCAGTCCGCAGCACGCAGCACGCAGTCCGCAGCACGCAGCACGCAGTCCGCAGCACGTTTCGCGCCTCATTCCGGCGGCGTCACTTCGGGCGGGTTGAGGGCGGACTTCTGGCGGCCTGGCAGCCGTGGGCGCAGCTTGCCCAGGAGCTGCCGCATGCGGCTCGGCGTCTGCTGGCCATTGGCGCGGGCTTGCTCGATCAGGCGGGCAGCCCGTTCGCGGCCCTGTTTCAGAGCTTCCTGCGAGAGCTGCTTGAGCTGTGTGCCTGACACCAGTTCACCGCCTTCGTACCAGCGCCAGGCGGCCATGCCGGTGGTGTAGGTGCCCGCGTAGGCGATGGCAACCTTGGGCAGCAGCCCCCACACCGGCAACAGCCCCACCAGGCTGCGGGCCAGCTGCCGCCAGAGGTAGGCCCCGCCCAGCACCGGCAGCACCTCGCGGATGCGGGACTGGAAATCGGGTGGTGCGCCATTGGCCAGGGCCAGCTTGTAGACCAGCAGAGCCTGGTTTTTGGTCAGCACCAGCATGTCGGCGGCAGCGAAGGGAATGCCCAGCACCGGAATTTGCTGCGGCAGCCCGGCAGCCAGGGCGTAGGAGGCATTCGCAAAAGAGGTGCTGTTGATCAGGTTGCGGGCGACGCAGGCCCGCACACCCGGTAGCCGCCGGGCCGCTGCCAGGTGCAGTTCGCCAGGGAGCCGTTCCAGCAGCGCGGTCGTCAGCGTGTCGGCGGCCCCGCTGGCCTGGGGGTTCGCCAGGGTAACCATGCGGGCCAGGGCA
>JALONX010000799.1 GCA_025454695.1 Chloroflexaceae bacterium | reverse complement strand
CTGGTGCCAGGCGAGCGTGTAAACATCGCCAGCCGCCGTGGTATTCTCCACGAACCGGCCTTGCTGATGGCCCCCGACATCTCCGACACCCGCGATGTGGTGATGGTGCCGATTCTGCCCGAGGTGTTGGAAGCGTTCGGGGTCGGCGTGCGGCCCACCCGCGCCGAAACCCAGCGCCTGATCACCACCAGCAGCCTGTTTGGACTCACCGCGCTGCTCTCGTTTAGCAACGACACTCTGGCTGGAACCGAGAGCGGCCCGCCGGAAACCAGCGACGTGGCCTGGTTCGCCCAGCTGCTGCGGGCGCGCTTCGGCGAGCGCTTTCTGCACCGCGAGATTCCCGGCGACCACCTGCAACCAACCGGCATCCGCGTTGGCGACACGGTCTACGCGCCGGATCTGCGCACGGTGCTGGACAAAGACCCCATTCCCCGCCAGCTTGAAACGGTAGCCCTCGAATTCCTGACCGAACTCCACACGCGCATTGGTAGCGCCGCGCCTACGCTGCGGAGCGCACCCACAGGCACATGGGTGGGGGCGGTGTGATGGGGTGGTCGTTACGGGCATTCTAACCAATTTTAGTACAATCATGCATTGCCAGACCTGTCAGCTGCGGCAGTAACTCATTTACCGCATCAGAATACTACTTGTGCCGCAGCTGACAGGTCTTTGCATTGATCGCAAAGCACAGGGTCAGATGAGATTTACTATGATACTCTGCCACTAAACTATCCCGGCCCGCACTGCATAGACTGCCGCCTTAACTCGTGAGCGCACATCGAGCTTACTGAATACTTCGCTCAGGTGCTTCTCAACAGTCTTCTCGCTTATGTTAAGTGCATAAGCAATCTCCTGGTTGGTTTTGCCTTCGGTCACCATAGACAAAATCTCCCGCTCGCGGGCGGTGAGTACACCCGACGGAAGACCGGTGCCCGTGCGGCCCCACTCAACAATTTTCTCGGTTATCACCTGGCTAAACCATGTGCCTCCCTGGGCCACCGTGTGAATGGCGTTGACCACCTGCTCGGTCACTTCATCCTTAAGCACATACCCGGCGACACCGGAGGTCAGCAAGCTTTGGACGTGAGCATCGTCTTTATGTGCCGTCAGGATGAGGATTCGTACCGTTGGGGCCTGCTCGTGAACAAATGCAATCGACTCAAGGGCTGGCGGGCCAGGCATGTTCAGATCGAGCAGCAACACATGGGGTTGAAGTGCCAGACACATAGCGCGGGCCTGCTCACCGTCGGTCGCTTCGCCAACGACCTCAATCTGTGGATCGGCTTGCAGCATGGAGCGAATGCCGACCCGCACTAGTGGATGATCGTCGGCAAGCAGCACACGAATCGCTGTCATCAGCGTCCTCCATTCAGGTAGATGGGCGTGACCGCTGCTGGTGCATCAGCCTGTCGCAGCGGAAGACGGGCCACCATTTGGGTGCAAGCACCAGGCCAACTGCTGATGCTCAGCTGGCCGCCAAGTCCATTCACCCGCTCGGCAATGCCGACGAGTCCGAAATGGCCAGCAGCGGAAAGGCTACTCAGTGAGTCCGGCACCTGGAATCCACGTCCATCATCAGTAACCCATAACTCAAGCTCGGCATCACACCAGCGCAGCGAAACGACTACGCGGCGGGCCTTGCCATGGCGCATGGCGTTACGCAAGCCCTCCTGTGCAACACGAAAGAGGCAGATTGCGTACATCTCGTTCAGGGTGTAGGCCTTTGGGCCAATGTCAATTACTATCTCAGGGGCCTGCGGATCTTCACGACGGAGTTGCGCCGCATAATTTTGTAAGGCAACGCTCAAACCAAATTCATCCAACCCGCTGGGCCGCAGCTCACCCATGAGGTTGCGTAGCTGATCGGCCACGCCCAACAACTGCCAGCGGGTAGTCTCAAGGCCGGACTCAATCGCCTCACGCCAGGCCTGGTCACATGGATGTGGCTCATTCAGCCGCTTGCACATGTGGGCCATGCGGTAGCTCAGGCCAAGCACCTGTTGAACAGCCCCATCGTGAAGTTCACGGGCAAGACGGCGCTGTTCTTGCTCGCGCCCACGCACCACATACTGATGCAAGCGTGCCAACTCACGCTGCCCTTCGCCCATCTGGTGCGTCAGGCGCACGTTGTGGGCTGCAATGGCAGACTGATCGGCAATCGTTTGAAAAATTCGCTCGTCCTCGACTGAGAAATGGTCACCGCCCTCACGTGGGCCAAGCACCAGCAGCCCTTCCAGCGCACCTTGTGATAGAAGGGGCAGCCAGCGGGCCGCCCTGGCCTCGGTAAGAAGTTCCACCTCCTCTTGCGCAAGCCCGTGGGGTGAAAGCAACTCACGTAGCTCCCGGTCGGCCAGGGGCCTGCCCTGGCGTATCAGCGTCTGCGCCAGCACCCCACGCAACAGAATACGCCCAGGCAGGCCTTGTTCCGCATGTCTGGGTGCGCCAATCAGGGCCAGACTTGTTTCATCGGCTCGGACATACAGCAGCCCGTGGGTCAGGTGCAGGGCGTCGGGCAGTTCGCTGGTGAGCAGGCGCACCAGGGTGGGCCGGTCGAGGGTGAGGGCCAACGTAGTGCTCAACTGATGAACCACGCTTGTGTAGCTCATGTCGCTGGCATACCAGATCCAGTTCGCCAGATGACGGACGTTTTGATACAGCGGCACCACCAGCAGCAGCACCACCACATCAATCAGCACATGGGCAAGGACGTTGTCGGTGGGAAGGGCGGCGTGTTTGAGCGTGGTGACAAGCGGATAGGCGGCCAGCACCAGCAATACCAGCAGCGCGTACACTGTGGCGCGGCTAAAAATGGCATCAGCCCGTGGGAGCCGCCGTTGTGCAAGGGCATAGCCATAGATGATCGGGCAGATCAGCAGCCAGGGAGCGGAGGCTGCATAGGGCAGGTAGAGCGGCGCACCGAGCGCGTGTGGTGCCAGCGACAGAAAGATGAGCGGAAAGAAGGCGCAGACCGTGCCACTAACACAGATGCGGATGCGCCAACGCATGGTTGGCTGAGCTTGCCGGTAGGCGGCAACTTGCAGGAACAGACCAGCAAGGAAACATGCAACGCAACCAAGCCGCACGCACAGCTGCCACGTGGCGAACCAGGGCTGAGTGATTAACTGCTCGGTTGGGAAAAACAGTGTTGGCAGGCATAGCACACCCGCCGCAGCAAGGGCCAGCTGAAACACCACTCGCTCGTAGAACCGAGGCGGGCGGCTGAGCACGTGGTGCTGAAAGGCAAGTGCGAGCGGCGCAAGCCAGGCCAGCAGGGCGTAAAACAGCCGCGTACCCTCCGCATTGCCAAGGGCTGAGAGCATGCCCGCAGCTAGCACACCGCTCAGGTGCAGGAAAAACAGCGTAACCACCGGGCCAAGACCTGGACTGGC
>JALONX010000087.1 GCA_025454695.1 Chloroflexaceae bacterium | reverse complement strand
CAGCTCCAGCGTTCGTGGCTCTGGGCCACCAGGGCGGCGTCATCGCGGGTGCCAGCCCGTGGCAGGCTCGTGTGGAGCCTGCCGCCTGGTTCTCGTACCAGCGGGGTATGCTGCTGGCCTAGCACAAGCCGGAATTGCCGTGGCCCGTAGTCAAACAACCCATCCACATCCAGCCCGCATGGCGACGCGAGCAGGTTTTCTAGCTGCTGGCGGCTGATGCCCCGCCGCGCTGCTGCCGTGTGCATATAGGCTCCGGCAAGGTTGCGCGTGCTTATGCGTGGTTCCAGGTAGGCGATGCAGTTGAGGGCTTGCAGCAATAGGTCGTGTTCAAACAGGCCCAGTTTTGCCGGAGTAATCCCCCCTTTCGGGCGCATTTTGCCATCTTTGTACATCACATGCATCGCGGCATCCTTCGCTGCCGGGCTATGCATGTGTGCGAGCATGCGCATGAGCGCTTCCAGCAGTATGGCGGGAATTGGCCCGTCGTGCCGATTGGGGGCATGAGCTGGTGGTCGGTTATTCTGCACCATCGCCGCTGCCTCAGCTTGCCTTCGCCATCACGGTCATCAGGTCGTTCAGCACTTCGCTGATCACCACCGGGTCAACACTGCTCAAGGGTAGCCGATCATCGTGGTCAGGCCACCATTCGGGCTGGCGAATGCCCGGCACAAACACCAGGTATTTTAGCTGCTGGGATGGCGCATCAACAATGTAGCCGACGCTGACGCCCTCTTCATACTGCACCGCTGCGGTGATGTTGGCCTGGTAGAAGGGCTTAAAGTGGCCACTGAAGCCGCCCCCGTCGGCGGGTGCATCCCGTTGCCAACCCAGTTTATCTAGCCCAAACACGAGTGACGCAGTCGGGATGCTCAGATGGTTAAAGCGGGTGATCGCATGCTTGCCCCGCTCGTCTGGCTCCGGTTGGTAGGTCGCCCGGCCAAGCTGCGGGAAGGGCGGCACCAGCTCATAGTCGCTCAGCAGTTCGCCCCAGGCCGCCTGCTCCTGCTCCGCCATGTGCAGCCGATGCACCAGGCCCACCGAGGCGAAGGGCGCGAGGTCGAACAGCTCGTCGGCGCTATTTGCATAGCTCTGATCTTCAGTGACGCGGAAGGTGGCCGCGATCTTTCCTTCCCCATCATAGGCACCCCAGACCAGCGGGCGGGCCAGGTGGGTCATCAGCGGGTGGCGGGCGATCAGCAGTTCAAAGGTTTCGCGGGGCCAGCGCCGCCCGACCACCATCGCCTGTTCCAGCCGCAGCGCCTGCACTTTCGCCGCCTCGGCAATCTGCTTTTTGAGCAGCTTCCAATCGGCCACGGCCTGGGCTGCCCTGGCCTCGTCATCTTTCGCGCTGGGTTTGGGCAGATCAGGCTTAATCTTGCCCTGCTCGTCGCGCACTACGGGCTTCAAGTCCGGGCCAAGGGCGAAACGGAACTGGCGCGGGCCAAAATCAAACACGCGCTCGCCCCGCTCGTCGAGGTCGCAGTCGGGCACAATCCGGTCTTCAAGCTCGGCGCGGCTCAGCCCCCGCTGTTTGGCAATCAGCTCCATGCATTCGCTTGCACGGGCCTGCAAAGCCTTAAACTTCACCTTCTGGGCAATGCCATTAATCTGCATCAGGGCGGTGTCGTTGCCAATGGCCCGCAGGCATTCCAGCCCCGTCACCGCCCGCTGGTGCTGGCTTTCGCCGGGCCAGGCCCGCACCAGCGGGGCTAGCTTCAGGGCGGTGGCATCAGCGCCGAGCATGCCCAACGCCAGCATGGCCCAGTTCTCTTTGGAAGGTGCGCCTTCGGCTAGCCACTGCTGAAACAGCTCCCAGGCAAATGTTTCCCGCGAACCGACCTCGGCATGGTGACGCACTGCCGCTACCAGCGGCATAGGCGAATCCAGTTTACTCCGTTGCAACCCGCCCAACAGCAGCAACACCTGCGCGTCGCTCAACACCTGGCCGCTTATCACCACGGGTGAAAGGTCGGCGGGGCGGAGCCACGAGGGCAGCCTGGGCCGTTTGGCGGCCCGTTCTTCGGCCAGGGCCAGCCGCAGCTCGTCTGGCGCTGCTGCTTCATCCAGGGGCGGGCGCGTTTCGAGCGCAGCATCGAGCACGCTGGCCTGGAGCCTGGTCGCGCCCTCGTCGCCAAGGGTGGGCAGCGCCGCCGCAATTGCATCGGCGTAGCCCCGACGGGCCAGGCGGCGCAGCATGTCGGCGGCGGCATCGGCTAGTTTACCGCGCCCGGCGGCCACCGGCAGCAGCCCGGCAATGCTGTGGCCGGGGTGGGCCTCCAGCCATGCGCGGGCGGGCTGTGGCGCACGGCTGTTGTGCATAATTTCGAGCATGTGGGGCGCGGTGTGTGGCCCAACCGCGCAAGCAAAGGCCTCGACCAACCGTGTCGCTTCGTCTTTATTTTCAAGCGTTACAATGCTGTCGCGCACCACATCCAGCGCCGCAAATTCGGTGTGGGCTAGCCAGGCCCGCACATACTCCGGTTTGTTGAGTCGCAACTTCAAGCGCCGCAGCTGCTGTTCCACCAGCTGTGGGTCGTTGAGGCCAAACACAAGCTCTTGCGGACGCTGGTAATGGTCGTACCAGGCTTCGCCCGTGTAGCGATCGTCGGCCCACTGCGCAACCAGGGCCTGGAGGGCCGGGCCGTGTTGGCCCAACATGGCCGCGACATGCACCATGGGTGGAAAGCTGGCGTGAAATGTCACTGGCATCACAACTTTGGCAAGATGGGGCGTGAGGGGCGCAGCAAGCTGGCGGCGTGTGGCTGGCTCAAGATAAGGCAGCACGTAGCGGCGAAAGCCGTCCACGAGTGCTACCCAATGCTCGGAACCCTGCGGCGAATGGGCCAGGTCGGGAAAATCTAGCCCGGCTAGCCAGCTGATGAGCATCTCAGAGGTGGCGAAGTTGGTCAACAGCGCCGTGGTGATGGCAGGTAAATAGCGCGAGGCGGCCTGCGTGAGTTTATGCGCCGCTTCAAAACCCAGTTCGCCATCAAAAGTCTGGGTCGCTAGCTGCGCAGCGAGATCAGCGGGTGTTATCCGGTTGGAGTTTCGGCTTTTTCCAATTGCCGTGAGCCAGAAGTGGGCCTCAGCCGCTGAGACAACCGGGGCAATCGCGGCCCGTTCCCAGTTCCAACTCCAGGCATACACATCTCTGCCGATGCGCTTCAGGCGCTGACAAGCCTCCGCCAGGTCAAACGGCGGTGGGGCCGGGCGTGGCAGGGCCGGGGTGTCGCGCCATGTGGCCCAGAGGTAGTCTTCTGGCGCAAGCTCAAGCCGCACCGGCTCATCGGTGGGCAGCAGGGCGGGCGCGGCGGGCGGCGTAGGTTCGGGCGCGGGCGCGGCTTTGGCCGCCCGTGGCGCGGCGGGCGGCGGCGCGGGCGGGGTGGCGCTGGTTGCCAGGGTGGCAGGTGTACCAACTTCGCTGTAGCCCTTTTTCACCTTCTCGGCGATGAGTTTGTTGTAGGCGGCCTGGGCGGCGGCGGCATCAGCGTAGTTTTTGCTCTGTGTCTGGCCAGCGGTGCCAAGCCGCCCATAGGTTACGGTAGTGCTAGCGCCGTCCAGGCCAATGCGCCAGAATTTTTGCGAGGGGCCTTCGGTGAACTGAAACTCGCGGGTGGTCATCGGCTCTTCCCCATGTAGATTGCAGTTTATTGGCGGTGGATGTGAACAGGTTTTCTGAAATTGTAGCAGCAGCGTGTGACAGTAATGATCACATCAGGCTATTGCCAGTTCGGCTGCTGCCGCAGCTGTGCCAGGCGTGCATCATACACGAAAAAACCAGCTTCTGGAAAGTTTCGGTCATCTACATGTGGTATCCTTCTCAAAGTGTTGTCTGCCTACCGGAGTCTCCCGTGTCAACCTCTCGCGATGAAACGCCACTTTTTCTGCGCCTGGCCGCCGCCTTTGTGCGGGGGAAGTTGGCCCATGCCGATGTTGCCAGCGCTGAAGCGGCCCTCTTCACCCTGCCGCTCGATGCGCTGGACGCAGCCCAGCAGCAGGCCCTGGTGGCCCTTGGTCAGGCCCACGAACTGCGGCTGCATCGCTTCAAACGGACGATGGGCCTGGCCCGCGTGGCACGGGTGTTGGGCACGCTGCGGGGCCTTGGCCCGGCCAATCTGCTCGATGTAGGCAGCGGGCGGGGCGCGTTTCTCTGGCCGTTGCTCGATGCGTTTCCGTGGTTGCCAGTGACGGCGGTTGACCTGCTGCCCCACCGTGTTGCCGACATGCAAGCGGTGGCGGCGGGCGGCGTCGCCACGCTCCAGGCCCATCAGGCCGATGTCACCGCCCTACCGTTTGACGATGGGGCCTTTGAGGTGGTGACGATGCTGGAAGTGCTGGAACACATCCCCGACACGGCTGCCGCCCTGCGTGAGTCGCTGCGGGTGGCGGGGCGCTTTCTGCTGCTGTCAGTGCCTTCAAAAGCCGATGACAACCCTGAGCATATTCACCTGTTTGATGCCGCCCGGCTGGAGCGGCTGGTGCAGCAGGCGGGTGCGGCGCGGGTCACGTGCGAGTATGTGCCGGGCCACATGATCGCCATTGCCCGCAAGGAGCGCTGATGGACAGTATACGCAAATATCCCCGCACACGCCATGTGGAAGGCTCGGGCTTGCAAAGCGACGACGACCCGGTGACAGCACCATGGCGCGAGCTGGCCAATCGTTTCCTGGTGGTAGAAGAAAAGATGGATGGGGCCAACTGTGGCCTCAGCTTCGACTCACGCGGGCGGCTGCAACTGCAAAGCCGGGGTCACTTCCTCACTGGCGGGCCACGGGAGCGCCAGTTCGCCGTGCTGAAGAGCTGGGCCGGGCGCTACAGCGCTGAGTTGTGGGCACTGCTGGGCCAGCGCTACGTGTTGTATGGCGAGTGGTGTTACGGCAAACACTCTATTTTCTACACCGATTTGCCCCACTACCTGTTGGAATTCGACATGCTCGACACGGCGACAGACACCTTTCTTTCCACCGCTCGCCGCCGGGCACTGCTGGCTTACTCGCCCTTTATTGCCTCAGTGGCCGTGTTGCATGCGGGCACGCTGCCAAATCTGGCCGCGCTCACGGCTCTAGTTGGCCCGTCGCGTTTCATCGGCGCCGACCAGCGGGAGCAACTCCAGGCAGCGGCAGAGACTGCCGGGCTGAACCCGGCCCAGGCCCTGGCCGAAAGCGACACCAGCGGGCTGATGGAAGGGCTGTACATCAAAGTGGAAACCGAGGAGGCCGTGCTGGGGCGCTACAAATGGGTGCGGCCCGGCTTTCTGCAAACTGTGCTGGACTCAGGCAGCCACTGGATGGATCGCCCGCTGCTGCCCAACCGGCTTGCGCCGGGGGTGAGCCTATGGTGATGCCGCCGGAAACCCTGGCCTGGCTGCCCCGGCCCCCGCTCTGGCAGCTCGATTGGCAGGCGGTGCTGGCGGCGTGCCCCTGGCTTGCGCCGCTGGCCGCCGTGCCGCAAGACCCCATTTTTCATGCGGAAGGCGATGTGCTGACCCACACCCACATGGTGGCCGAGGCCCTGGTGGCCCTGCCCGCCTGGCGTGCGTTCCCGGCTCACGAGCAAGCGCTGCTGCTGCTGGCGGCCCTGCTGCACGATGTGGGCAAAGCCACATGTACGCAGCTGGAAGCCGATGGACGGATTAGTTCACGGGGGCACGCCCGGGCCGGGGCCGCCAGCGCCCGCCGCCTGCTCTGGTCTCGCGAGGGGCTGGGCCAGGCGCTGGCCTTTGCGCCACGGGAAGCGGTGGTGAACCTGGTGCGTTTCCACGGCCTGCCGCTTCAATTCCTCGATCAGCCTGACCTTGACCGGGTGGTGCTGACGGCCAGCTACCGCACCCGTCTTGACATGTTGGCCCTGCTGGCCGAGGCCGACGTGCGTGGGCGAGTCTGCGCCGACCATGCCGAGCTGCTGATGCGGGTTGAGCTGTTTCGGGAGCTATGCCAGGAACGGGACTGCCTGGTGCAGCCCTACCCGTTTGTCAACGACCAGAGCCGGGTGCGCTATTTTCGCCAGGGCCAGCGCGACCCGAGCTACTGCGCCTATGACGACAGCTGGGGCGAAGTGACGCTGCTGGCCGGGCTGCCGGGCGCAGGCAAAGACACATGGCTGCAACAGCAGGGCCTGGGGCTGCCCATCATCTCGCTTGATGGGCTGCGGCTGGAAATGGATGTGGACATGACGGATGACCAGGGGGCGGTGGTGGCGGCGGCAAAGGATCAGGCCCGCGCCTTGCTGCGGCGGCACCAGCCCTTTGTGTGGAATGCTACCAACCTCAACCGCCCCCGGCGTGACCCACTGGTGGAATTGATGCTGGCCTACGGCGCACGGGTGCGGCTGGTGTATGTGGATGCGCCGCTAGAAACGGTGCTGCAACGCAACCGCCAGCGGGCCACCGCCGTGCCCGAAGCGGTGGTGCGGCGCATGGCGGGCAGAACCGAGCCGCCCGACTTAACTGAGGCCCATGCGGTGCAGGTGGTTGGGGAGGGTGATGATGAGGTGTGCGGCACCTGACATGGCTGTCAATGCATTGCACTGAAATTACTGAAGACCTGCCAGTATTATTAAACGCATGTAAACGGTTTAGCTCACCCCGCGCCGCCGCCCGGCCCTGCGCCAGGCGAGGAACGCCGCTAGCGACATGGCGACCATGGCCAGCGCCGCCAGCGACCAGTTGCGCCAACCGCTGGCTGGCGCAGTGGGGATTGGCGGAAGGCCGGGGCCAAGGGCGGCCATGTCGGCCTGGGCTTGCGCCAGCGGCACCACCCGCTGGCAGAAGTCCTGTTGCAGCCCCTGGGCGGTTTGCTGCGCATAGACCATATACGTATCACCGATGGTGAAGAAGTAGCCGCACTGGGCACCAGTGGGATCGGATGTTATAAAGGTGATGGGGGTGGTTAGCGGCGTTTTCCAGCTCTCGCTGACTTCTATCGTCACACGCTGGTTTCCACCAGTAGCTTGATAAATAAAGGGCGGATCGCTGCTGAACCTGAACGGCCAACCCACCGCGTCCACATGCGTCACCCGTCCCAGTAAAATCACATCAGCCCCGGCGATGGTTTGCGGCAGCGGCCACACGGCGCACGAGCAGGCATAGGCCGGGCGCGGCGGCAGCACCAGCAGACTAGCCAGCAGAAACAGCAGCGTTCCAGAAGCACGTAGCAGCATGCGAGGCAACTGTGACATAGAAAAGCCCTCCTTGCTGTCATGACGACAGGAGGGCCTGGGGAGTTCCGCTGCCTGCGTGGGCGCGTTAGCCCTGGCGCTGTGCCGCCTGGGTTAACGCCTGGGTTGCTTCCGCTTCGCTGGGGGCCACAGCCACCGCCGCCAGCACCGCCTGGAGTTCGGCTGCCGACAAGTGCTTCACCAGATCTGCCTGGGCGGCGGCGGCTATGCCGAAGCGGGCTTGCAATACCGTGACCAGTGCTGCCAGGGCGGCTTCGGCCCGGCCCTGTTCCAGGCCCTGTTCGAGTCCCTGTTCGAGGCCCCGTTCCAACCCTTTTTCCAATCCCTCTTCCAGGGCTTCTTCGCGGGCTATTTCTTCAAAGCTGGTAATTAAACTCACGGCTTGCTCCTTATCTATTGCCTGCATGGTGTTGCGGGCCGTGCGGGCCAGTGGTTTAGGCAGACGTAGCAGGTACTCCATTAAGCGTACCAGTTGACGCATATCGGCCATGCTATGGCCCCGGCTCAGCAGCGCCCGATAGCGCCCGACCTTGCGCTGCAAGCGGCTCTGCGGGTTGCCCCTGGTGTCCAGCGCATCGCGATGCAACAGCAGAAAGGTTGCAACCACGCCACCGTCTCGCTCCAATGCGGCGGTATCCAGAGACAGGATCTTCAATGTGGGGAAGCGCAGACTCAGTTCGCAGCCCCATGAGCCGTAGCGAAACTCCGTCGGATGCCAACTGGCCTGGTCGTCACCAAGGATCGCCAGACTCACCACTTCGCGCTGAAAGAGATCATAGATGCGGGCGTGGTAGCGAAACATGCGGGCCGCAAAGTCCGCGTCGGGCTGGCTCTGCACTTCCAGATGCACCAAAATCCAGGATTCGCTGCCATCACGGCGAGTCACGCGAAAGAGCTTGTCTACGTGCTGTTTGCCTACGGTCTCAGCTGGTTGCACTTGTTGCAGTTCCGTGTCGAGTGAAACTACCGGCTGAGTCCAATCTATCCCGGCGTGAACAGTGGGAAACGCAAAGGCCAGCAGCGGTTCGAGATACACCTCCAGCGCCTCTTTCCATGCGCCGTCAAAATCTGAAGCCAGTAGTTCCATCGCATGCATACTCCTTTTGGCTATTGTAGCATGGTTGTCATAGCCCTTGTAGTCCACAGAGAAAAGGCACAGCGAAGAGCCTCTCAAGCTGTTCTCTGTGCCCTCTGTATGCTCTGTGGCAAAATGCAAGCTCTACCCGGTTCCTCGCACAAACACGTTCGGCCAGGGCTGGAAGGTGGTAACAAACAGCTCTGGCACACGTTCGCTGCCATTCTCGCTGATGATGCGGTGGACGGTGATGGTCATTCCGGCGCGAGCCACGTCGCTCTGGCGGAGCGTGCCGCTGGGCAGGCTGGGGTCGTCAATGTAGCGCGGCTGCGTCGGCGCAGGCACGCGATTGCCGATCTGCGGCCCATCTACCCGCACGCTGCGGCCCGTGGGCGTGCCAAACAGTTGCACCGTCAGCACGCCGCTGGCTTCGTCAGCAATGGTTTGCATGAGCAGCCAGTTGGCCGTGTCGTTTTCAAAGCGCAGGTCGAGCTGCCCGGTGTAGATTGCCGCGTCCATGCCCGGTGCGGCCTGCGTAGGGTAGGAGTAGGCGTCGTACCAGGAGATGTAGAAGGCGTGGGTGTGGCGCTCGCGGAAGGGCAGCCCGGCCCAGAACGCGGCTCGAAAGACGGTGGTTGAGACCTGGCACACGCCGCCGCCCCATTCGAGCTGGGTGCGGTTGCCCACAATGGCGTAGCCCTGCACAAAGCCGTTGCTCTCGTTGATCTCGCCCACGTTTTCGTTAAACGAGAAGGTGCCGCCGGGCGGGATCAACACGCCATCCATGCGCCTGGCCCCGGCCACAATGTTGGTGATGCGGTAGGGCGCTGAGCCAACAAACGAGCTTTTGCCTTCCGACACCAGCGCGGTGATGCCCAGCGAGGCCAGGTTCTCCGGCGTGATCTTCGGGCTGACGCTGGTGATCGGCAGCGTTAGCTCGCGGGGGCCGCCTGCCAGCCCGGCCAGCAGCGCCTCAACCGCTTCTTCCTGCTGCACCTGCTGGCCAATTACACCGGGCTGGGTGATGGCAAGCGCGCCATTCTCAAAACGGACTCGCGGCTCCTGGGAAGGTTTGTCCAGTTCGCGGGCGATCTCGGCTACCACCTGGGCCACCGCGTCGCGCTGTATCGTCAGGGTTGGCGTCACACGCTCGGTGCTGATGCTGATCCACTCGCTGAGGCGGGGCGGCGTCCATTCCCATGTGCGGCCCTCGTGTTGCAGCCGCAGGGTGCCGCTCACCACCTGGCGAGCCTGGGCCAGCAGCGGCTCCAGCTGGGCGTCGGTCAGGGCTGGCTCCAGCGGGCGTCGCCGCAGGTTGATGGTGGTTGGCTCAAGGGTGCCGAGCGCCGCCATAATCTCGCGGGCGGTCTCATCCACCAGCACTTGCTGCCCAGTGCGGGCGGGCGTGAGACTCGGCTCGCCCTGCTGGTTGAAGCGCAGTGTGGCATTCTTGGGGGCTACCTCAAACTCGGCGCTGATGCTCTGGAGGTAGCGTTGCAACTGCCCGCCGTCAATACTAAGTGGTGGCGCAATCTCGGTGGGAACCATGCCAAAGCCGAGGAAGCCGCGCCGGGGCTGGGCCAGCAGGGCCTCGTCTACCAGGCGCTCGGGGCTAAAGCGCAGACCCAACTCGGTGGGCGTGGGCGACCAGCGCCGCTCTTCAAAGCGGAGCGTCAGGGGCGCGGCCAGCCAGGGGCGGTAGCGTTCTTCTACCCAGGCTAGCAGCTGCGCCCGATCCATGCCGCTCACCGGCTGGCCCTGGATCGTCACGCCCTCGGCCACGGTGAGCGCCGGAGCAGCAGCAACACCGGCGGCTGGCGTCACCGCCTCGGCCTGGCCCCGCCCAAACCAGGCCAGCAGCGCCAGCAGCGCCGCAGCCCCCAGCAGCCACCAGCGCCAGCGTCCGTTTCCCCCTGTTCTGGGCAGCGCGGCCATCTGGGCCACCGCCATCGTTTCATTTCTGCCATTACCACTGCTGGCCCGCCGCGCCACATAGCCCGCCTGGTATCGGTATCGTTGGTTCATGCTGCGTCTCTCCGTGCGGTTGTTGCTTCGTCTAACGCAGATACCGGGCGAGGAGGGCTGAGGACACGGGGCGGGAGGGACGAGTGCCTGGCGGCAGACGGGAGACCCTTCGATGCCTCAGGGCAGGCGGGAGACGGGAGACGGGAGACGGGAGCGACTCAGACCGGAGACCGATGACCGGAGCCTGTCCTGAGCTTGTCGAAGGAACCGAAGCCAGGCGAGTGGCAAGTGGCGAGTGGCGAGTTGTGAGTGGAGATTAGGAAATGGAGAGTGGAGATTAGGAAATGGCGAGTGGCGAGTGGTGATTAGGAAATGGAGATTGCGATTAGAGTTTTCTTCTATTGTAGGCTCATCACTGTCGGTAAGCCCGGAGGCATGTGGCACCATACACGCCTCCGCCCCAATGTCCATTTGGGGTTCGAAGGGGCGTAGCCCCTCGCCGGGGGTGCAGGGGGCCAGGTGGCCCCTTGCCGCCCGCCGCGTAGGCGACACAAATGGAAGTAGACCGTTGTCGTGATGGGCACAGCCCATGTGCCAGGCAACGGCGGCTTAAGGAAGAATTTCAATCCACCGTGTAGATGCTGGAGTGCAACAATACACTGTATCAGGCAATCGCCCGCCGAGTGCAAAAATAGCGGAGGACACCAAGGATGATGGGCATGTCTTCAAGGGTGTAGATTTGCTCGTCCAGCGTCGCCGTCGTTGCATCTACAAGATCGAGGAATTGCCAGCTTGTGCCATTCGTAATCGCCCCGCCAACTGGCGCATCGTCGGCGTTGATATTGTGTGCAGCACGCATCGCTGCGATACACTGAGCCGCGCCGTACTCAAAATCATCACGCTTGGCCTCTACAACTGGGAGAGTCGGATGTTCGATTGCTTTGCCACCGTGGGCCGAGGCGACCAGGAAGTCCGGTACTCCGCTCAAGTCGCTCGACCGCAAGGGGCGACCCGAGAACACCGCAATCTGCGGCAGACTGTCCTCAAGTTCCGTGAGCACCGGGGTGATGAGCCATTCTGAACGGGCCTTCTCGGTGTTGGAGCGCGTCGCCTTGAGCCGCCCACGCTCAAGCGTCTCGATCAACCAGGCACTTGGTGCGCTCGGCGGAGCCGTTGCATAGGTGCCGTAGGCAGCGGTGACGATGACGCCAAGGTTTGCCCGCAAATCATCAAACGTGGCGAAGTCACTGTACGTCATCTTGTAGCTCCACAATTACGTCAGACATATACGTTGTTTCAATCCGCCGTGCGGATGCTTTGGTGCGCTGACGCGAGAGGTCAAGGGCGTGGGCGACTTCGTTGAGGTTTCAATCCGCCGTGCGGATGCTTTGGTGCGCTGACGCTGTACCATTTCCGCCTATCCATACGGGCAAATGTTGTTTCAATCCGCCGTGCGGATGCCTTGGTGCGCTGACCGGCGACCCGTATCCTGCTGCTGCCGACGCCAATGATGTTTCAATCCGCCGTGCGGATGCTTTGGTGCGCTGACGTTCACGCTGGAACAAATTCGTAACATGTGTCCATGTTTCAATCCGCCGTGCGGATGCTTTGGTGCGCTGACCAGGAGGCGACGCTGGCCCGGCTTCGTCACCTGCTGGGTTTCAATCCGCCGTGCGGATGCTTTGGTGCGCTGACCCCATACTCAAGTTCGTATGGCTCGGTAAAACGCTCGTCGTTTCAATCCGCCGTGCGGATGCTTTGGTGCGCTGACCAAGGTGATGGCGCTGAAAAGCGAAGGCCCGGCCTATGAGTTTCAATCCGCCGTGCGGATGCTTTGGTGCGCTGACCGTGACGGGCGGGCGCTACACGATTAACAGTGGCAGCATGTTTCAATCCGCCGTGCGGATGCTTTGGTGCGCTGACCGATGCAAACAACCGGGGCGGTTTTGGTGGTGATTGGTTTCAATCCGCCGTGCGGATGCTTTGGTGCGCTGACACAAACAACAACTACAGGTGGGCGGCCCACACGGGCAGTTTCAATCCGCCGTGCGGATGCGTTGGTGCGCTGACGCAGGTGCGGTTGCCCGTGAAGCGATGATATTCTTCAGTTTCAATCCGCCGTGCGGATGCGTTGGTGCGCTGACTCGCCCCCGTCTAACGCCAGCGTACCGG
>JALONX010000798.1 GCA_025454695.1 Chloroflexaceae bacterium | reverse complement strand
CACTCCGGGTCGTCGCTGATGGTACGGGCACCCCAGAGCAGGTAGCCCCGACCCTCGAAGAAGCGAAAACAGTTGACACCTTCGGGGTTCAAAATCTCCTGCTGGGCCTTGTTGAGCCGCAATTCAAAGTCAATTGCGCTGCGCACCACCTCGTTGGCCGGAGCCTTAAACACGGCGTGTTCCACGTCGTTGCGGGCGTAGATGCCCGCCACAAAGCCACTCGGCGGCAGGTCGAGCCGCCCGCTGCCACGGGGATCGGCAATCGTGACCCAGGGGTAGTAGAGGGCGGCATACTTCGATGAGCGCTGGTTGCGAAATTCAAGTGCGCCGGAGGGCAGCTGGCGCGGCGGCGTGTCGAGCACGGCCACGCGGTAGCGCATGCGCTCGGCATGGCTGATCAGGGCGGCGTGAATACCGGCCCGCTCGGTGGCATCTGCGGTGGCAGAATAGCCGGGGGCAGCCACAATCGAAATATCCTCAATGCCTTCAAAGGCCAGCAGGCCATTCTTCGGTTCGGCCAGTGCATCGTTGATAAAGTCGTTAAACGGCGTCTGGCCGCTGTAGGCAACGGCAGTCGGCGCGGCCCCGTCGTCGCCGCCGGTCAGGTTAAACTCCGCCCGGAGGTTGGCCTCCGCCGGAGCCAGGCGGAGCAGTTCGGCCCATGCGGTGGTGGCGAAGAGTGCTCGTGCCAGGGCCAGCCCCTGCAACGTCTGGTCAGTAACGGTGGAAAACAGGGCAAACGGTGCCGTTAGCGCGGCCAGGCGCGTGCCGGGCGCACGGCTAAAGGTCGCCAGCAGGCCGTTGCTGCTGCGGGGGTCGAAGCCAAATTCGCCCAGCAGTTCCGGCGGGTTCACCACCAGCGGGTTGGCGCTGGGGCGGGTCACTTCCACCAGCACCGTGACCGGGCGTACCTCAGCGTTGTCGAACTGGGCGTCGTTCAGGAGCATGGTGCGGCGTTCTGGCGTGGCATGGGCCAGATCCACCAGCGCCCATGTGCCGCTCACCGTGTCGAGGGTGGCGATGCGCAGGCCGTCGCCATCGGGCACGGCGCTGCCGGGCGTGTCGGCGGCGGCGGGGGTGGTGCGCACCAGCACCAGGTCGAAGGGGCGCACCCGTTGTAGCGTGCGCTGGCCATTCACGGTGGTAACGCCATTAGCCCCCAGGCGCAAAGTCAGGCGCAGGCGCATGTTTCCGGCAGCGCCAGGAAAGCGGGCCACCACGCGGAAGGGCGGCGGCGGCAGTGGGTTGGGCGGCGGGTCGGGCGGCGGCGGCGCAAACGCGCCGTAGTGCTGGGCAGGCAGATTGTCGTCGTCCAGGGCGAAACCATCTTCGCCCGCCCCAAAAACCCGGCTCACAAACAGGCGCTTGCCGCCCTCATCGAAGAAGACGCGCACCGCATGGGCCAGGTAGTTGGTGCCGAAACCCAGATCATCCAATCCACCGTAAATGCGTTCAAAATCGGCAAAACTGGTGAGCAGTTCCGGCTCCCCGCTGACGGGGCCATAGCGAGTCGGGCCAACAAAGCCCGCCGTGCTGGTGCTGACGCCCTCAATGGACTTGGAGCGAAAGCTGACTTCTTCGACATACACGCCAGGAGCTAAATACTCAGGCATTGCTGTGCCTCCCGATGATATGTTGGCCCGGAGAACCGCTGACAAGATGACAAGATGACAAGGTGAAACGTGAAACGTACTGCGTACTGCGTGACCTATAATTTCTCTGCGTCTCTGCGTCTCTGCGCCTCTGCGTTCCCGTCCGGTCGCTCGTCACGCTGGCTCCACCAGCAGGCGCGACTCGCCGCCGGTTGTGACCACCAGTTCGCTGCCAAAACGAATAGCGCGGGTGATGCTAGCCACGGCTGCACCGGCTGCACTGCCATCGCGCATGGTGGCGGCGGCTTGCTCCAGCACAGAACGGGTGTCGGGCGGCGCGTCCGGGTCGCCCGCAAGATCGGCCAGCGGGCGCTGCTGCGACGGCTGGTACAGCACCCGAATCGTCAGTGGCCATGTCAACTGGTCGAGTGCGCCGCTGCCCTGGCCGTTGTTGAGTGGCGGCAGCGGGCTGGCGTAGGGCAAAAACGCCGTAAACATGCCGCGCCCATCGGTTACAGCCACATAGGTCGCCCCACCAGGCGGGCTAATGGTGATGAGCGCCCAGCGGGCGGGCTGGTTGGCAGGCCGGTTCCAGGCTTCGCCCCGCACCAGGCCAGCCCCCGGCAGCGGCGGGCGACTCGGCGCAGAAAACAGCGGCACCTCCACCAGTTGCTCCTTCGGCAGGCAGAGCAGCAGCACCTGCGGCAGAAAACGCCCGCCCGTATCGCCCACGGCCAGGGCAAAATTGGCGTTGCTGCCGTTGGTATTGGCGCTCACCAGGGCTTGCAATTCCTCCAGCGTCGGAGTCTCATCGCCAACCAGGGTGCCGCCGTCGGCAGGAGCGGCGCACCATTCGCTGGCCGGGGCTTCACCATGCGCGTAGCGGCGCAGCCCGGAGAGGTTGCGAAAACCATAGATGCCGGAGAGCGGCGAACGGCTGGCCACCTGGCGCAGCAGCGGCGCACCAATGGGCCAGGCTGCCACCTTTAAGCCATTCGTTACCGGCGTGCCCCGCGCCAGGTCAAGAAAGCGCAGCCCCAGCGGCGCTCGCCGGATCAGAGTTTCAAGCTGGACAAACTGCATACTGTTTCTCACCGCCGAGCACGCAGAGAGCGCAAAGGATGTTTATTGGTCGTTTATGGACAAAAACTTCAATGGCGGTGAAAACTGCTACTGCCGCTTCAACGCCCCGAAGTCGAGTTCGCGGGTCAGTACCGGGCCGCCGTCTGGCTCGGCCACCTCCGAGTCGATCCGCACCACGCGGGCGACGTAGGGCACCGACACATGAAATCGTTCGTCCACTACATCCCAGATACGGAACAACTCCTCGTTGGTCAACTGGCCCGGCACCAGCTCCACCGTTTCGTCTGGGGCGAACACGTTGGGCGTGGTGGCGTTGAGCAGGCCCGCCGGCAGGATGGGCGTGCTTTCGATGGTGCGCATCAACCAGCCCAGAATCTCGTGTGACAGCGAAGCGTCAGCGGCCCAGGGCGTCAGCAACAGGTGCAACTCCACTGGCAGCTGCGAACGGCGCGGGCGGCCATCGGGGCCGGGGCGCGAGGGCGGCGTGCGTTGCACCCCGTTGATGGCCACCCGATAGAGAAAGAGCGAAACGCCCGTGGTCATGGGCGTGGCAAAATTAGCTGTCTGGTAGACGCGAAACTCCAGCACCTGGTTGTCGAACAGGGGCTGCTGCCACGACTGCTGCAGCAAGCGCACTATCGCTTCACATGTAGCTCCAACGGCGCGAAATGTTGCCATGGTATGAGTTACGAGTTACGAGTTACGAGTTACGAGTATGC
>JALONX010000086.1 GCA_025454695.1 Chloroflexaceae bacterium | reverse complement strand
CGCCGAGTGCCGGCAGCAGAATCAGCCCCAGATGTTGCCGGGCACACTGGCCAAAAGGTGAGTGTGGGGGTGAAAAGACGGAACGCAGAACGCAGAACGATGAGTCCGCATCGTAGGGGCCAACCATATGTTCGCCCGCATTGCGCACAGCCACTGCGACGCATTGCCGATCAGTGTTTGGCATGGTAGCGACGCCCTGCCGGGGCGTCGCTACCATTGAAATGCCATGCAAACGCTGAACGCTGAGCCTTCGGACTGGGTACAGCGCGCCCCCTAACCCCTAACCCTTAACCCTTAACCCATCATCCCAGCATCAGTTGCAACTGCCCAATGAGTCTGCTACACTACTCATACCTTGTTATACAAAGTATATGAGACGACGCCATGCCGATTGACCGTGAACTGATGAAGGGCAGCCTGGATGTGCTGCTGCTAGCACTGCTGGAAAACGGCCCCATGTACGGCTACCAGATTGTGAAGGAGGTGCGCAGCCGCAGTGAGGGCCTGCTCGACCTGAAGGAAGGCACGCTCTACCCGGCGCTGCACCGGCTGGAAAAAGCGGGCTGGATCGAGGGTTTCTGGCAGGCGCGGGCCGACGGGGCCGACCGGCGCTACTACCGCCTGACGGCCAGAGGCGTGGCGGCAGCGCAGCAGAAACGGGCAGAGTGGCGGCAATTGGTTGCAGCGATGGAAGGGATTTTGCGTTAGACAAGGTTCTGACAGGATTTACAGGATTGACCTTTGGTGAAGTGCCGTTTGTACTCAGATTGTAACGTGTGTTCGTATCATCTGAAACCATGCCTTATGCCTGAACTCAATTCCTTTGACGACTACCTCCAGGCCATAGAAGCCTCGTTGCGCCACCTCCCGCCCGGCGAACGGGCATCCATCCGCCAGGAGTTGCTGGCCCACCTGGAGGACGCCGCCGCCGAGCAGGGCCGCCCACCCGGCGACCCAACGGTGCAGCATGCCGTGATGGCCACACTTGGCCCGGTGGGCGTGGTGGCCGCAGCCTACAGCCGTGCTCACGGCGGCGGTGACCGCTGGCTGCGCCTTTTCTCGCTGTTAGCGGGTGCGCTAGGTGGGGTGTTGAGCATGGCCGGGGCCATCTTGCCACATGGCGGTGGCGGCACCACGGTGTATATGTTGCTCGTGGCTCTTGCTGGCGCGGTAGGCATCATCGGCGCAGGTATGCGCTTTTTGCACTGGCGGGGCGGCCTGGCCCTGCTGCTGGGAAGCAGCGCCGTGCTGCTGGGGCTGGGCGGTTACTTGCTGTATGGCATCAACTGGTCGGTGGCGATTGTGACGGGGGCCTGCGCTATGATTGGCGGGCAACTGCTGCTGGCCAGCGCCGCTGTCTACTATGCCCAGGTAGGCCTGTCGCTGCGCCAGTTCCTTGCTTGCATGGCCGGGCTACTGCTGCTGGTCAGCTTTGTGTCGCCCTTTTCCTCCCTACCTAACCCGCTCGGTCTCTACTACATCATGCGCGGCGGCTACTACTATGATCCCGCCTCGTCCCTGCTGAACCGCTTTGCCATTCTGCCCGATGGCGAGGTGACCCCCCCGGTGACGGCCCGCCTTGAACAACTCATCGGCAAGACGGGACTCGAACCGCTTGACCCGCACCAGCCGCTCCAAAGCTACCGTGTGCTGGGGGTGCTCAATGGCGGGCGCTTCAACTATCCCCAGGTGGAGGTGGAACTGATCTACGCTGACAGGGCGAGTCGGCGCTACATGGTGCCTGCGACTGACGGAGGTAATTGGAAGCAAACCGGACTTGATCGCCTCGCTGCGCCACACATGCCACTGCGCGACCTGCCACCCGCCGGGGCAGACTCACCCGTGCAGCTGGGCCAGCCCGTGCCCGTGCCGCTGCCAGCAGCAACCCGGCAGCTGCTGCAATCCATGTGGCTCACCGCCAGCACCAGCACAGACATCACATGGTCGCCCACTGGCCTGGCTCTGCTGCTGCGGCTGAGGCCAGGTCTGGCAACGCTGGATGACGCGGTAGGCATATGGCTGGTGCCCCTGGATGGCGCGGCTCCGCACAAACTGATCGCTCATCATAAGCAAGCCCTTGAACCGGATGCAGGAGCCTGGAATGGGGACGGAACCAAAGTCGTTTGGCTCCAGAATAGCGGCCCGCTAGGATCCGTCTGGGAACCTACCATCGTCGCCTATGACGTGGCAAGCGGAGCTGAACAACAGCTGGCAACGACGGATTGGGGGCAGGTGGCGGTGGTGGGCAACCGCGTCTACTTCATGCAGAACAACGTGCTCTGGCGGGTGGGCCTCGACGGGCAGAGCCTGGAGCAACTGGCGACGCTGCCCGACGCCGAGGCCCCGCTCTACGACTCACCGCTGGCCGTCTCGCCCGATGAGACGCGGGTGGCCTACCGCTGTGCGGGCGACCTGTGCCTGGCAAGCCTGGACGGGCGCATGGTGGCCCGTGTCACCACGCCTTACGAAAAAGGATCGCAGCAAGACGACACGGTTTCACTGCGTTCGTTTGGGCTGGCCTGGAGCGCCGACAGTCAGCAACTGGCCTTCACCACCGCTGCCTATAACGCCCGCCGCTGGCCTGAGCTACGGCTGGTGAGCCGTGACGGCCAGCTTGAGCGCGATCTGGACATTGGCCCTGACGGCGCGCTTGACCCGCCCCAGTGGACGCCGGATGGGCGCATGCTGCTGTTCACGGCCTACCCCGGCCACGGGCGGCGGATTGTGGCGGTGGAGGTGGCGAGCGGGCGGGTGTTTGATCTGAGCCAGCCCGGCTGGGACGCCTTCGCCCGCATGTCGCCAGACGGGAGCCAGCTACTACTGTGGAACGGGCGCGGCGGGCTGTGGCTGGTGCCGTTGGAGAAGCATAATTCGTAGTTCGCCTGGCGTCGCACCCGCCGTGCCCCAATGCAACGTTGTAGCGCCACAAGATTTTGTGGCGCTACAACGTTGCATCATTGATCTTCAGTGCGGGCCGACACATTGCTCGGCCCCTACGCGGCGGGGGCGTTGGCGCTTCGTTGTTTCGCAAATCATACATGCGCTAGCGCCGTACCAGCGGCAGGAAGATGCGGCTATTGCCTGGGGCTGGGGCTGGCTGCATGGGCCGGGCGGGCGGGTTGGGCTGGCCGTTGGTGGCCCGCACAATGTCTAGCGGCTGTGCAGGCACGCTGAAGCGCGGAAACACCTCGGCCACATTGGGGTTGGCCAAGCGCTGGCTGAGAATTTCGGCCAGCACCGCCCGGTAGTCAGTGGTGATCGCCAGGTCAACCCGGTTGTCGAGCTGTTCAGTGGCCAGGCCCGGCCAGGAGCCATACATCTTGCCGCCGTTGACGTAGCCGCCCATCACAAACATCACATTGCCGTGGCCGTGGTCGGTGCCTGCGCTCTGGTTTTCCTTCAGACGGCGGCCAAACTCGCTCACCACCGCCACCGTCAGGCGGCTGGCATAGCGGTTCATGTCGTTGTAGAAGGCGTGCATGGCCAGCGCCAGCCCCTCCACCAGGTTGCCGAAGAAGCGGTTCTGGTCGCCGTGGGTGTCCCAGCCGCCATAATCCACCGTGGCCACCTGCAAGCCCACGTCCATTTTAATCAGCTGAGCCACAATCCGCAGCGCATTGCCCAGGCTGGTGCCATACTGGGTGGGGTAGACCGCGCCCGCTTCCGGCGTGTAGGGCAGCGGGCGGTTCTGGCTGTCGCGGGCAATCTTGCTATTCACGGTGTTGATCGCATCCAGCGTGCTGAGGCCCACCTGATGAATGGGGCTGCCCGCCGCCGCGTACATGGCCCGTAGGGCTTCCTGCTGCTGGTTGGTGTAGGTGGTGGAATTGCCCTGCAAACGGAAGTTGTTGACATCGTTGATGGACAGGGCCTGCGAACTGCCCCGTAGCGACTTGGGCACACTGCCCAGAGCCGACACGGCGGGCATAATGCCGCTGGCGCTGATGCTGTTGAGGTGGCGCACCAGCCAGCCGTTGCTGTTTTTGTCGTCGTTCAGCCCGGCTTCCATGTAATCCATCGCGTCGAAGTGGCTGCGCGTGTCGTTGGTGAGTCCGCAGGCATGCACAATCGCCAGGTTGCGGCTGTCGTACAGCTCTTTCAGCGACGCGGCCCGTGGGTGCAGGCGGAAATCTACCGGCGCAATGGCGTTGTTGATGCTGATGCCTGCGCCGCTGCCGCTGTTGGGCACGCGCACCACCGGGCGCGCATCGGCGTAGTTGCGGTCGCCAGTGGGGGCCACCAGGTTCAGGCCGTCGCAGCCGCCGCGCAAAAACACCACCACCAGTATATCGCGGGCGGTGGTGTCGGCGGGGTTGGCGAAAACCAGGTTCGTCACCCGACTACCGGCCAGCGCGGCGATGGCGGCACTACAGCCAACCAGAAATTCACGGCGTGAAAGTGTCATATGTGCTCCGAATAACGTGTTTGTATTGACCGAAGACCGGAGACCGAAGACCGGATCAGGCAGTTAGCAGGCTCCAGTTGGCAGTTTGCAGTCAGTGTCGCCAATGAAATTGCTAACTGCAAACTGCAAGCTACTAGCGGCCAACGGTTTAACCAACTATTTCTGCTGAAACTCCGGCGACATGCCGATGAGTGCCACCAGGTTATTGATGCGGCTGGTGATGTCGGCGGCGGTGCCGGTGGGCGGGGCGTCGGCGGGCTGGTTCTGGCGCATGAAGTCAAGCAGGCGGTTCAGGGTTGTTGCCTCCGCCGGTCGGCCCAGCAGCCGGTTGACCCAAAATTCCACAATCTGGCGCGAGCTGGTGACACCCGCCGGAATTTGCCCTTGCAGCGCGAAAGTGGCATAGCCACCGGAGTTGTTGCCGAACAGCCCCAGCAGCGTGTTCCAGCGGCGCAGCATAAAGGCAGTGCTGAGCCAGTAGCTGCCTGCTTCTGGCAAGCCGGTGGGCGGCGCCCATGTGAAGTGAGTGTAGCCCATGGCGGCGACGGCACTAAACAGGTTTGAGTTTGGCGTTACATCGGCGCTGGTGGCCCGCAGAAACGCGGCCATCATGTCAAACGGGCGCTTGACCTTCGCGCCCCAGGTGGCGGCAAACTCCGGCGAAAGCAGAATGAGGCGCACGACTTGCTTGATCTGGTCGGGAGCATCTTTGGCGGCCAGCCAGGCGGCGGCGGCCCGCTCAACCAGGGCCTGCGGCGGCGTGTCGCTCACCAGGCGGCGGCACAGCTTCTCGCAGATGAACCTGGCGGTGCCTGGGTGGGCCGCAATCAGGTCGAAGACGCGGCGGCCATCTTCCATGGCGGGGCGGTTTGAGTCGAATTCGGTGGCCAGCACCCGCTTCTGGGCGTTGTCGTGCCAGCGTTCCACATAGGCAAACTTACCCGTGTCGGGCAAGCGCTGGTTGCTCACAATCGTCTGGCCCATCTCCAGTGTCCAGCCGGTGAAGGCGCGGGCGGCTTCATACACGTCCTGGTCAATATAGCCGACGGGAGCGGGCGGCGTGGCGGTGGCACCGGGCACATCGCGCCAACGGTCATAGAGGTCGTTCAGGTAATTACTGGCGCCCATGCCATGCAGTTCAAACAGTTCGCGGGCGTAGTTCTCGTTGGCCGGGCCGTCGCGGCTGGTGGCGTTGTCCAGGTAGATCAGCATGGCGATGCTCTGAGCCACATCTTCCAGAAAGGCGCGGAAGTTGCCCAGGGCATGGCGGCGCATAATGGCATCATACAGCGGCCAGGTGGTGCTGATGCGGGCACCGCTGCCCAGGTCGCGCTGTGAGTCCACATTAAAGTGGTTGTGCCAGAACTCTACCAGCACTTCGCGCAGCTGCCACTTGCTGTAGATGGCCCGAATCCAGGTGGCAGCGCGCACTTCTTCAATCGGGCGGGCATGTTCGTTGCCATTTTGCTGCCGAATGGCGTAGAGCTGTTCCAGATTCCAGTTCTCGGTGATGGTACGCAGCGGGCGCATCTCGTCAACGCGGGTGCCATCGCTGCGCGTGTAGGTAATACGCAGGCGAGCCGCGTTGAGCCGCTCGGTGCAGGTTGAGTCGTCGGCGGGGTTGGCGCTGGGGTTGAGCTGCTCGTCTACGTAGGCCGTGAGGCCCATGGCTTGCACGCGCTCCACATCACCAGGGCGTGGGCCGTAGGCCATGCGGTTGAGGGCAATGATTTCGACTGGCGGAGTGGCCTGCAAAGCCGGGGCTTCCGGTATATCCGACACAACTCGTGGCAAACGAAGCGTCATAAGATTATCATCCTTATTAACTTTATTTTAACCACAAAGGCACTGTATCATATAGTTGGGGTTAATGCCTATAGCCCGTAAGTCCTACACCTTATCAAGACGGGTAGTACACAACAATGAAACAGCGTCGTCATTTCCCAAACTGGCTACGCCGCCTGGCCACCCTGGCCATGCTGGGCTTTTTGTTGCTCAACCTGCTGGCCTTTGTGCAGGTGCGGGCGATGACCAACTTTGTGCCAGAAGGCCAGCCGCTCAGTTCGTTGCGCGAGGCCGATGGGCTGACGCTGGCCCGCTCGCTGCTGCTGGGGGTGGCGGTGCCGCGCCCACGCAATGTGCAAACCCCGGCAGACCACTATTTGCCCTTCGAGACGCGGCAAATCGGCCTGGCCAACGCTGAACAACTGGAAGCCTGGTATGTGCCGCACCCGCAGCCGCTGGGCCTGGTGGTGATGTTCACTGGCTATGCCGGGGTGAAGGACGGCCTGCTGACGCCTGCGGCTCACATGTACCAGTGGGGCTACAGCAGCCTGCTGGTGGATTTTCGTGGTTCTGGCGGTTCCAGCCGCAACGACACGACGATGGGCATTCGCGAGGCGGAGGATGTGGCGGCGGCTTTTGCCTATGGCCAGACGCTGGCACCGGGCCAGCCGGTGTTGCTCTACGGTGTTTCCATGGGTAGCGCGGCCATTCTGCGGGCGGTCGCGGTGGAGGGCGTGCAACCGGCGGGCCTGATTCTGGAAGGGGCTTTCGACTCGCTCTACACCACCACGCGGCACCGTTTCGATGCGCTTTGGCTGCCCTCGTTTCCCGCCGCCGAACTGCTGCTCTTCTGGGGCAGTGTGCAGATGGGCTACAACGCCTTTGCCCACAACCCCGCCGCCTATGCCCAGGCTGTGCAGGTGCCCACGCTGCTCATGAGCGGTGCCGACGACCCCTGGATCAGGCCCACTGAGGCCGAAGCGATCTTCAACGGGCTGCGGGGGCCGAAGGAGCTGCTGCTCTTCCCCGGCATTGGCCACGAGATGCCCTTTGTCTGGCGTGAAGAAGCCCGCTGGAAGGAGGCGGTGCAGGATTTTCTGGCCACGGTGCGGTCGTAAGGTTTTTATCCGCAGATTACGCAGATTATCAAACCAAACGCTGTAATCTGCAACTCTTTGTGTCTTTGTGCCTTTGTGGGAGGCTTTTCAGATAGCCTCTCATCATCTCCTCACCGCTGCTTAAGCCTGCTTTAGCTTCGCTCTCAAGCTGCTCTAAACTGCGTCCGCTATCCTGTCTTCACGGTTCGATGAACACGATTTCAGGAAAGGCAACGTAAATGTTTCCCTACCGTTTTGATACACCGTCGGAATTTCCGCCCTCGTCGCCGCCGCCCGCCCCGCCCACGCCCCCGGCGAAGCGCAAAAGCCGCCTGGGCCTGGCCCTGCTGTTGGCGCTGACCCTGGCTGGCGGCGCGGTTGGTGGTGGGGCCGTTGGCACCATCGCCGCCAGCCGCTGGCTTGCACCCCAGGAAGCGCCAGTGCTGGCCTCGGCCCCTGCGCCGCTCCCACTCAGCCCGCCCAGCGCCCCCATTTCGCCCGCCACCACCATCGCCGGGGAGGTCTACCGCAAGGTGGGCACCGCCGTGGTGGAAGTGGCCGTGCGGGGGGCACGGGGAGGCGGGGCTGGCTCGGGCGTGGTGATAGACGCCAGTGGCCTGGTGCTGACCAACAACCATGTGATTAACGGTGCCCGCAGCATCACCCTGCGCTTTGCTGATGGGGCAACCCGCCCGGCCAGCATTGTGCGCACCGACCCGGCGAATGACCTGGCAGTGTTGCAGGTGGAACTGCCGCCTGGCGCTACCGTCGCGCCCATGGCCGACTCCACCGGGGTGCAGGTAGGCGACGTGGTGGTCGCCATTGGCAACCCCTTCGGCCTGGAGCAGACCGTGACCCAGGGCATTATCAGCGCGGTGCAGCGCAGTGGGCGCAACCTGCTGCAAACCGACGCGCCGATTAACCCCGGCAACTCGGGTGGGCCGCTGCTCAACGCTAATGGCGAGGTGATCGGCATCAACACCTCCATCGCCAGCCCGGTGCGCGGCTCGGTGGGCATTGGCTTCGCGGTGCCGATCAACACGGCGAAGCAGCTGCTGGGGTAGCACTTTTTTTAACGCAGAGACGCAGAGGATGAAAACAATGTGGTAAACCCTCCAGTTCACCATTCACTAGTTTGGCAACGACGTTTCTTTGTACGCCGTGAATGGCACTGTCATTCCGAACCCATTCGTTGCACTCAGGGCAGGCGACGTGAGGAATCTGCATCGTATTGCGACGAAGACCCCTCGCTCCGCTCGGGGTGACACAGACGGGCGAAGGAACTTTGTTGACCGAGTATTAACCGAACCACGCCGTTCGTACATATAGATTGACCGACTCGCACACACGAAGAGGGCCTCTCGCAAAGCCGCAAAGCCCGCCAGGGGTTGCAGATGAGCGTTCATACCAGGTTACTTTGCGCCTTTGCGAGAGCTAGTTCAGAAGTCAGGAGCATAAGGAGATTGACATGAACATCGTCCTTCAGGAACCACCGACCCTGCACGAGAAATTGCCCGCGCCCGCCGTGATGGAACACCTGCTGTTTGAGGTTAAGCGGCTGATTGTGGGCCAGGATCATCTGCTGGAGCGGCTGCTGGTGGCCCTGCTCGCCCGTGGCCATGTGCTGCTTGAGGGCGTGCCCGGCCTGGCCAAAACCGCCACTGTCAAGGCGCTGGCCCAGGTGGTGGGCGGCACCTTTGGACGGGTGCAGTTCACCCCCGACCTGGTGCCCGCCGACCTGACTGGCACGCGCATCTACAATGGCCGCACCGGCGAGTTTATCACCGAGCCTGGCCCGGTGTTCGCCAACCTGCTGCTGGCCGACGAAATCAACCGCGCCCCGGCCAAGGTGCAGTCGGCCCTGCTGGAGGTGATGCAGGAGCGCCAGGTGACCATCGGCAAGCAGACTCTCCCGGTGCCTACGCCGTTTCTGGTGTTGGCCACCCAGAACCCGATTGAGTCCGATGGCACCTACCCGCTGCCGGAAGCCCAGCTCGACCGCTTCCTGTTTAAGGTCATCGTCAACTACCCATCGTATGAAGATGAGATTGTGGTGGTGGAACGGGTGACTGGCCCGGCCATCAGCCTGCGCACCCTGCTGACGCCCGACCATCTCGTTGCCATACAGGGCGACGTTGACCGGGTGTATGTTGACCCACGGGTGACGGCCTACGCCGCCACGCTGGTGACGGCAACGCGCGACCTGGCCGCCCACGGCCTGGAACAGCTGGCCCCGGCCCTTCAGTTCGGCGGCAGCCCCCGTGCCTCGATCAACCTCATCCTGGGGGCGCGGGCGCTGGCCTTCATCCGGGGCCGCCGCTATGTGCTGCCCCACGACGTGGCCGAACTGCTGCCCGATGTGCTGCGCCATCGCCTGGTGCTGAGCTACGACGGCATCGCCGCCGGGGTGACACCCGACGTAATCATCAATGCCGTGCTGCAACGCTTCCCACCGCCCCGCATTGATCTGGGAGACCGCCATGTGGCATAAGTAGATTTTCGATTTTGGATTTGCGATTTTGGATTGCCAGGATCAGATTGACAGAGTGACAAGGATTTCTGCTGCGTACTGCATACTGCGTAACCAGAGTTTCTGAATTCACATGTCATGCTTCAACCTACATACATTGGGTTCCGGTCTCCGGTCTCCGGTCTCCGGTCAATCTGCAATCTGCAATCTGCAATCAGAAAGGTTGATATGGTGAAAGACACAACGACAGCGCTGCCTGGGGCGGCCCAGCCCACGGCCCTGCTGCGCCGCCTGCGCTGGACGGTGCTGCGCCCGCTGGCGAGCGCCCTCGGCGGCAACGAGCGCTCGCTGGTGCGGGGGCCAGGGGTGGAGCTGGACGAGGTGCGCGAATACCAGCCCGGCGACGATGTGCGCCACATTGACTGGAACATCACCGCCCGCACCGACCAGCCCTTTGTGCGGCAGGCCCGCGTGGAACGGGCGCTGGATGTCTGGCTGGTGATGGACGTGAGTCCCTCGGTAGACTGGGGCACGGCCAGCTGCCTCAAGCGCGACCGTTCGTTGGAGATGGCGGCGGTGGCGGGCCAGGTGCTGGCGCAACACGGCAACCGCATTGGGGCGCTGCTGTTTGCGGAAAAGCCATTGGGCTTTGTGCCGCCGGGGGCGGGCCGCACCCACCTGCTGCGGCTGCTGGCGGGCATCCGCGACACAGCGCCACAGCGTGGCCGTGGCACTACCGACATGACGGCAGCCCTGGCCCGCATTGACAGTGTGGCCCGCCGCCGGGCCATGCTGCTGATCGTCTCAGATTTTCTGGTGCCGGAGGGCTGGCAACCCGTGCTGCGGCGGTTGGCCCAGCGCCACGAGGTGGTGGCGGTGCAGGTGCGCGACCCACGGGAACGCGAACTGCCCGACGTTGGCATGATCACGCTGGAAGACCCAGAAACGGGCGGACAGCTGATTGTCAACACCAGCGACCGCAAGCTGCGCGAACGCTTCCGCCAGGCGGCCCTGGCCCAGGACGAAACGCTACGCCGGGAACTGGCCCGCAGCGGCGTGGATATGCTGGCCCTCAGCACCGCCGAAGACCTGCTGCCCGCCATGCTGCGCTTTCTGCACAGCCGCCGCGCCCGCCGTGGGCGGTAATACAAGTTACGAGTTACGAGTTACGAGTTGTGAGTTATAGGAACCGGAGAGCGTGAAGCGTGAAACGTGAAACGTGATGCATATACGATTTCTCATTCTTCATCATTCATACGTCATACGTTTCAGGCGTGGCTCCGGTCTTCGGTCTTCGGTCTTCGGTCTCCGGTTAATCTGCAATCTGCAATCTACAATTGGAGGAAGCTATGACCTTTGAATGGCCATTGTTACTCGCGTTGTTAGCACTTATTCCGCTCTTGTTTTTGTTCTATGTGCTGGCCCAACGCCGCCGCCGCGCCTATGCCGTGCGCTTCACCAACCTGGCCCTGTTGAGCCAGGTGGTGGGCAAAGGGCCAGGTGTGAAGCGTCACATCCCGCCCATTATCTACCTGCTTGGACTCACGGCGCTCCTGATAAGTATGGCCCGCCCGGTGGCGGTGCTGGCCATGCCCCAGGAGCAGTCGGCGGTGATGCTGGTGATGGACGTTTCTGGTTCGATGGCCGCTGACGACCTGCAACCCAACCGCATGGAAGCGGCCAGAAGCGCGGCGCGGGCCTTTGTCAACGCTCTGCCCGAGCATGTGCAGGTGGGTGTGGTAAGCTTCAGTGAGGCTGCCTCGCTCAACGCGCCGCTCAGCCGCGACCGCGACCAGGCCCTGCGGGCGATTGACAACCTGCGCGCATCAGGCGGCACTGCTATTGGCGAGGGCCTGGTACGGGCGCTAGAGCATCTCGACCAGCGACCCTTGGATGCCCAGGGCCAGCGTGCCCCGGCCCAGGTGGTGCTGCTTTCGGACGGGGTTTCGGCGGCGGGCATCTCGCCTGCGGAAGCGGCGACGCAGGCGGCCAACGCTGGCGTCACCGTCTCCACCGTGGGCATTGGCGAACGGGGTGCATCGCCGGAGCTGCGCAGCGGGCAGCGGGTGGGACTGGATGAAACCGCCCTCCGTAACATCGCCGAACAGACCGGTGGGCAGTACTTCTACGCCGCCGAAGCCGGGCAACTGGAACGCATCTATGCCAGCCTTGGCTCGCAGGTGAGCTGGGTAACAGAGCGGACGGAGATTACCGCGCTGGTGGCTGGTTTGGGCGCACTCTTCCTGCTCGTCGGTGGCCTGCTGGGGCTGCGCTGGTTCCAGCAGTTCCCGTAGTAGCTACAAGTTCTCACAAAGGCACAAAGGCACAAACCGAAGATGTATGTACCTTTTCGCTCACATGGCAGCGTGTGCGAGCAACGCAGGGGGTGGTTTCCACGGAAACCGCCCTCGTTCTGTGTTTAACCTGATTGGGATAGATGCTATGGGGCGCACGATGCAATGAGCAGTTACAGCAGACAGAACTTCTCTAATTGGACGAATAAACCACATATAGGCATTGCGAGTGGAGCATCCTGAGTAGGCCACTCCCCACTACCTTTGCAATCGCCAACAGGTGTGCTGGTCGTATCGAAGGGTGCGACTCGTGCCACCGAGTCGCACCCTTCGATACGGCCTTCAAATTGTAGAACAAGTGCAATC